>JAEEML010000043.1 GCA_016283195.1 Deltaproteobacteria bacterium
TATGTGGAAGAGGCGGTGGAAAAAGAGGGCGGCAAGATGAATGAAACCCCTTTGAACCATTTGGAAGAGCTCTGGCAAGAGGCCAAAAAGAGCGGCTGCTAACTTTTATTATCTGCCTTATGCCTTAGATTGATATTGCGGCAATAGAGCTAATTGGGCTAAAGCGGCGGGTGAGCTTTAAACTTTGTTACTCTCCGTTTTCCTTATTAGGTTTGGCCCACAGCGCTCCGGCTTCTTTAAGAGCCTGCTCTATTTCCGGTGTAGAGGCAAATATCAGCGCCGTTTTCCCTTGATTATTTTGGGCGTTAACCTCGGCGCCGGCGGTGATAAGGGCCTTTACTACGTCTAAATGCCCATTATAAGCGGCTAATATCAGCGCTGTGGTCCCCTCATTATCTTTGGCATTAAGATCGGCCCTGGCGGCAATAAGGGCCTTTACTACGTCTAAATGCCCATTATAAGCGGCAAATATCAGCGCTGTGTTTCCCTTAGGACTTTGGGCATTAACCTCGGCGCCGGCGGCAATAAGGGCCTTTACTACTTCTGTGTGCCCATTATAAGCGGCTAATATTAGCGCTGTGGTCCCTTCATTATCATTATCTTGGGCGTTAACATTGGCGCCGGCGGCAATGAGGCACTTTACCTCTTCAAGATTGCCCTTAGCGGCGGCTATCATGATGGCTTGTTGGATATCGGTATTGGCATCCTGGCAATTATTTGGAGAGATATTAGCGGAATTATGGCTATTGCCCCGGAAGGTTCGGCAGCTTATTGGGAAGAGAAAGAGGCTTAGAGCCAGCATGGCATTAACGGTTATGGACATAAAGCGGAGCTTTGATGTGCTTTTTAAGCCGATCATAAAAATTCCTACATAGTTGGTGGTTGGTGCTAATTTTACGGTAATTTAAAAATGCTTTCTGCTATTTCATCCAGCCAGGAGCCCTCGAAAAGCTCAATTTGCCCGGCATCGACGGTGGCAGCCAGCTTGGGATCGAGGGGAATCTCGGCGGTGAGCGGAATGCCGTAGCGCACGGCTATTTCATCAATATGGCTCTCGCCGAAAATATGGTGCTCTTTGCCGCAATCCGGGCAGGTGAAGTAGCTCATATTCTCCACCAGAGCCAAAACCGGCACGCTCATCATTTCGGCCATGCGCACGGCTTTTTCTACAATCATGCCCACAAGCTCTTGCGGCGAGGCCACAATAACAATGCCGTCAATCGGAATGGACTGAAAGACGGTCAGCGGTACATCGCCGGTGCCCGGAGGCATATCGATAAACATGATATCCTGTTCGCCCCAGTGCACATCGGTCCAAAATTGCTTTACTGTGCCGGCCAGAATGGGACCGCGCCAAATTACCGGGTCGGTTTCGTGTTCCATCAGTAAATTGAGCGACATGGTGGCAATGCCGGTATGGGTCATAACCGGTTCCATACCCATTTCGCCGCCGCCGACTTTTTCTTTAAGCCCAAAGGCTTTGGGAACTGAGGGGCCGGTTATATCGGCATCCATAATGGCGGTTTTTTTCTCGGCGCGCTGTGCCAAAACGGCCAGGAGTGAGGTAACAAGGCTTTTACCTACTCCGCCCTTGCCGCTCACCACGGCAATGACTTTTTTCACTTTGCTAAATTCATTTAGCGGGGCCAAAAGCGCTGCCCGATCCTTAGAAGCGCAATTTTCGCCGCAACTGTCGCAATGATGGGTACATTCTTCACTCATAATAGCTCCCTGATTTTATGGTTTTTTAGTGCAAAATTATTTGCACCTTATGGTGGCAACTGTTTCCAGGCAATTTTGCTTAATTTGTTCTTGCTCGCCAGCGGTAAAGAGGCAGGTGGCAATTATTGTATTTTCCGGGCAGGCGACCAGTGTTTGCAAGGTATATAATAATACGCCGCCGTTAATTTCGCTTTGCCAGTGGCTGCTAAAAGCAGGAGTACCGGCGATTTCATGAGTTTTAGATGCCAAAAGTTTTACATTTTGGTAATTTTTATAGAGCGCTCCGGCTAGCTGATTTTCCAAATTTTTGGTGCTTTCCGGCGTAAAAAGCATTTTTTGCGCCGCTCTATTGACATTGATGGAATTTATATGGCCATCGGGAGTGACCGGGGCAATAAGCTGCACCAAAGCGGAACTGGTGCCGTTATATTGTCTCTTTACGCTGGGTGGCATATTATTTACTACATCGGGGGCCAGAGAGGGCGGTAGGACAAACCATTTTCTTGGAGCTAGCAGGCTAAATGAGTCAAAGTCCACCAGCCGTGATTCCTGATAAGGGGAAAGTAGACGGATATTTTCTTTTAATTCCAGTGAACTGATTAGATTTTCCAGCATACTTTCATAGCTTTGATTCGGCTCATTGTCCATAGGCGCCAGTAAAGTGGCCGAAAAGAGATTATCGCCGCTGTTTATGAGTACGGCTATGAGCTTATTTCCCGCTGCATTGGCACTTTCTGCCTGGCTCCAAAGCCAGGTGGTGCGGTAACCGCCGATAAGGCGCTCTTTGGAGATTAAATTGCTTAATCCCAGTAACGAGGCCATGTGCTTAAATTTGCTTATGAAACCGGCTTTAACCGCCGCGGCAGAGATTGCCTGCGGGTTATATGGGGTTCTGCTCAAAGTGAGCCGGCCTTTTATGCCATTTTTGCTTTCGTTTAAGGTAAATTCCTGTATCCATGCCCCCGGCTCCTCCGCACCGCTATTTTTATTTTCTTGTACCTGCCAGGAGCTGGGCGGGGTAAAGGCCATATAGTCGCTGGCAATTTTGCCATTAATCGGGCCTAAAAAAGCATATTTGGGGCGCAAAACTGGCGGGTCGGTAAAGACTAGACTGGAAGCTGTTTCGGCACACTGTTTTTGGCCGATAGCAGTATTGGCCTCATGATATGTACACATAAAACAAGTGGCATATTTTCTGTTTAGCACATAAATAAGCTCTGTTTTGATATTGGAATTTTCGCTAAAGGAAAGGTTATTTATATTTATTTGCTTGAGGCCGTTAACCATATTGAGGCCGACAAGTTGGGGAGCCGATTTAGAATTTTTGGCAGCGCTTTCCACAATGCGCCCGCCAAGCTCTTTAAGGGCATCATCATCATCGAGCGGTGATTCAAGATTTACTTTGGTGACGGTTATGACAAAGTTAGTATCCGGAGAAATAAGCGAAACATCTTCACTTGGATTATAAATACCGCGAATAGCCGGCGGCAGGGCTAAAGAAGCCAAATAGTTTAAACCTTTGGGAATGCTGTACCAGTTTTTGGGAACTATAAAAGAATAATCGGCGGTTTTATATGTGCCGCCGGCCAAATAGGCTTCGGCTCCGGGTTTAGGCATTTTAAGAACCATGGAGCCGGCTACAGCCAGGCAGACGCTAGGAGCGCCCGGGGCAATTTTTGATTCACAAATGAGAGTGGTTAAAGCTCCTTCCGGCCAGTTAATAAAAATTTCTTCCAAAAGTGTGGGTTCGCCGTAAACTTTAGTGGTTTGGCCCTCATTATCAATTTCCTTAGCCACTCTGGTATAACGGCTACTAAAGGCTATAGCCTCCCGTTCGCCGATGTTAAGCTCCTTTCCGCTAAGTAACTGATAATCCTGTAATGACTTATAATCATTGGCGTAATTTGAAATTAGCCCCTCTTTTAAAGTGGCAAAATCGCTAAAAACAGATTTCTCCTGCATATATATGTAAGCGCGGTTTTTACCCAACATATCGGCGGCGAGGAAAACAGTTTCCTGATTCTTTAAGTAAGATTTGAATTCTTCCGGTACCAGGTCTAAAGAAGTGCTATCGTAAACTGTCCAGCCCCTGGGTAACGATAAATCGGCAAATGGGGTCTTAAGCGGCTTTTCGTTATCAAGCGGTAAGGCATTATTGTTAAGACAGCCGACCATTAGAGTCAGGGTGATCATAGCCAGGCAGTAAGCAAATTTTTGAAACATTATATACTCCGCAATCCGGCGTTATTTATGTCCTCTAGCTGCACGGACTTTAAGAATTACCCGTACCGGGCGGCGCAAGGTTAGCATATTGCGCTTTATTCAGCCAGACTTTTTAGCTCATAAAAGTGCGCCAAAGATAGACAAGCAGACTATTGAACGGCTAAGTGTTAGGTGGTAAATGGCTTTTTCTAAAGGAGGGCATAAAGATGGAAAGTAGTGCCCGGCTGGTTAAAAGAGTAACGATAAACGGCATTTTGGTTAATATAGCTCTGGCTGTAGCTAAAATCGTTGTTGGTTACCTTGCTTCTTCAAAGACTATGATAGCCGATGGTATTCACAGTTTTTCCGACCTTTTGACCGATGCCGTTTTGCTCATCGGAGTGAAATTTTGGAGTGCTCCGCCGGATAAAGAGCACCCTTACGGCCACGCCCGTTTTGAAACTTTGGTGACTGCTATTATAGGCCTGTTTTTGGGAATTGTGGCGGTTCTTATAACCAAAGGCGCGCTAAGTAGCCTCTCGGCCGGCGAGCAGGTGGCAGCCAGAAGCGGCTATGGTTCAATTCTAGTGCTTTTACTGGCTATTGTGGCTAAAGAGCTGCTTTATCAATACACAACGCGGGCGGCGCAAAAAATTCATTCCAGCGCTTTAAAGGCCAATGCCTGGCACCATCGCAGCGATGCCATTTCTTCGGTGCCGGCGCTTCTGGCGGTGAGTATCAGCTATTGGCAACCTACTTGGTATTTTATTGATGCCGTTGGCGCTATTGTTGTCGGCGCTATGCTTTTAGTTGTAGCCGGGCGCATTACCAGCACGGCGCTTTCCGAACTTTTAGACCGCTGCCCGGAGGGCATTCAGGAGCTTTGTCATCTGGCCGAAGAAATTCCCGGTGTGGTTAATGCTCATGCGCTTAGAGCTCGCAAATTGGGTGCTGATTTGATAGTTGATCTCCATGTGGAGGTGGACCCGGAGATGACTGTGCGCGAGGGCCACGAAATAAGCACTGCCGTGGAGCGCCATTTGGTGGCTAGCCATAAGCAGGTAGCCGAAGTTATTGTGCATATCGAGCCGGCCGGTGAAGGCGATTAGAGGAGCAGGGCATGACCATGTATATAACTACTCAGGGCTTCAATGTTTTAGCTGCTGAATATAATCACTTAAAAAGTGTTGAGCGGCCTAAAGTGGTTAACGAAGTGGCTGAGGCGGCAGCTCTTGGAGACAGGAGCGAAAATGCCGAATATATTTATGGTAAAAGGCGCCTTAGGCAAATAGATAGCCGGATGCGCTATTTGGATAAGGTTTTTAGCGAGCTGGAAGTGATTAATCCGGCCACTCCGCGCGGGGAAAAGGTTTTTTTCGGGGCCACGGTTACTCTTTATGACGAAGATCAGGATGCCGAAACAACCTACCAGATAGTTGGCCCCATGGATACTTTGGACGATATACACATCAGCTATTTGTCGCCGGTGGGTAAGGCCTTATTGGGGCGCTCTCTCGATGATACCATTACCGTGAGGACGCCCAAAGAGGTGCGGCACCTGACAATCAGTGAAATAAAATACATTTAGCAGCGGCTTAGTTTATTGCGCAGTGGCCAAATATTGGGTAGATTCAGCGTTGCATGTGTTGGACCGCTGCGTTAATGAAGATTATGAGTTACAACTATTTCGGGTCTTACGCCTTCTTCTGGTCAAGTACGGAGTACTTTAGTTCCCTCGCATACTACCTGATCGTGGGTAGCAGCAGTGCCGACATGAACTACAGCAGCAAGACGTACGGCTACTCGGTTCGCTGCCTCAAGGACTTAAACTGAGGGCTACCTCACCCGGTCACCTGACACACTTTGGCACACTTTTGACACACCTGACACACTTTTGACACACTTTTGACACACTTTGTCAAAACAGTGCGAAACACATTAAAGACTCATAATTACAACTTGTTATATGTCTTTTGAGCTTTGGCACGCAATTTGCATTCAGATGGGCCGGTCAGACTATCTGGCAAAAAGGAGCA
>JAEEML010000002.1 GCA_016283195.1 Deltaproteobacteria bacterium
GCGGCCGCCCTTAAGGCCGCCCTGGGCAGCGCCCCGCCAATTACCGCTACTGAGGCGGAGGCGCTGAAATTTGTTTATAACCGCGCCCCCGGCCCCGGCTATTTAAAGGGCATAAACCACGCGGCCTTGGTGAGCGGCACTATCAGCTCTTTTCAGGGACTTATCATCGGAAAGCTTTTGGCCATAGAGCCCCACGCCCTCTATGTAGCGGCCAAAGACGGGGCCCAAAACAGCCAAGTTTATAAGCTTAAAGCCGGCGACGGCCTGGCTATCGGCTGCCCCGGGGGCGCGGTGAATTATGATGAATGGGCCCAGGGCGGCCGCCTCTATAATATGGAATCCTGCCGCTATAAAGGCATAGAGGCACTAAAGCTCACCATCGGCCCGGAGCGGCTTAATCCGGCCAAATTCAAAACCGGGCTTATTGTTTATAAAAATTATGATAATGATTTGGCTAAAGAGCTGGAAAAAGCCCTAAAACGGCGGCCGCAGGTTTTTAGCCCCTATACTCTATCCGCCGACCTCACTCTTATCGACCTTAAAGCCGGCTTAAACTGGCAACTATCAGGCGCTGACGGCCGGCCTTTGGCTGATTTTAGGCAGGATCTCTCAGAGGCTATAGACCAAAATAGCGCCATCACTACAGAAATTCTGGCCAAATATCTGGGCCGCCTGGGCGAGACGCCCTTTCGGCTGGGCCCGGTAACTCTTAGCCAAAACGGCCGGGAAGTCAGCGCGCTGCCGCTGGCTCTTCCCCCCAGCAGACTAAACAATTTGCGCCGGGAAGCGAGCGCCTATTTTGCCCCCTTCTGCCGCCAAGTTCCCAAAAATCAGGCGGCCAAGGAGTTTTGGCCAAATATAGAGCTAATAGCGCCGAAGGCCAGGAGCCTCTCCGTACTGCTCCGCACCGGCGAACAAGTGCAAGCTCTTTGGGCCGCGCCGGCAGTAAGTAAGCTAAACATTATTTATTTAGACCTACCGAGCCGGGAATTAGCCGATCTCCTGCCGCTATTAAAGGCGGCCGGCCGCCCCTTTGGGCTGGCACTGCCCTATATTGAGCTGCCAGGCGATCCTCTTTTTGAGAAAATCCTCGCCTATCAGCCTGAGGCTCTTTTGGTGCGTACTTTAGGCGAGCTTAAAAAGCTCAAAGATTACCCGGGCCTCCTAGTTGGTGACAGCTCACTGAATGCCAGTAGCTGCCCGGCAGCGGCGCATCTGTTGGCGGCCGGCCTCAGCCGCGATACACCAGGCTGGGAGCTTTTAGACTCCGGCGCGGCCCTCCCGGGCGAGAGGAGCTCCCGGCTCGAGCAGCTTATTTATACACACCGCCCGCTAATGGTCACCCGCCACTGCCTACTGGCCGCCGGGAGCGGCCGCGAGAATTGCCAAACTTGCCAAAATCATGGGCAAAACCGGGCATTTCTCAAGCTGTGGCCGGCGGATAAAAAGCCGCCCATGCTCTTACGCACAATTTGCGGGCAATATAGTGTTCTCTATAGCCAAAAAGCGGAAACTTTTGCCCCTATGGCTTCCGGCCCCGGTTTTTACCGCCTGGAGTTTTTGCAGGAAAACGAGGCGGAATTACTGCAAGTTATAGACAATTATCTAAAATTGTAGAAACGTAAAATCTTACGTTTCATAAATCCGTAGAGGGGCTATACATCCGTAGAGGTAATGGAAATCCGTAAAGGCGTAAAATTTTACGCCCCACATATTTATGAGCGCAGGTATTTATCTATTTCGGCCAGAGCTTCGATATTCTTTACATGGGACAGGGAATCCATAAAGGCATCAACCATATAATCACGGATTTTCTCCGCATCTTTCACATCCAAATCGGCTGCTAATTTGGCTATCAGATCTTTTTCGGCTGCGCTGATTTTTCTGTCGGCCAAAACCACCATCCAGCAGCCTTCCAAAAGCATAATGCGCTCATCGGCACCTAAAACGGCTTTAGCACCGGCCACATCAAAATCTTTAGCTGCTAGGCTGGCAAAATTCTCTTTGGTATCGATGGCAGTTAAAAAATCGGTAATCAGCGCTTTCTCCCGCTCGTCAACACCATCGCATGAGGCAACTTTTACCATGGCATGGGCAATAACAACTGCCTGCTCGTCATTAATCTCTTTCTCGGTAAGTAACATTCTAATCCTCCAAGGTAGAACAAATTCCGGTGCCTACCATACAACACGAGCCGCATATTGGGAAGTCCCAATATGCGGCTCGCGAAAAAAAGCTACCAGCTATAGCTATAAGCTATTGGCTCAGTTGCAGGAGCCTTGAACAGCCTGATTTTGAGAAAGCTGTTTGTCACAGCCGGCCACGCCTTCATTGTAGCGGCACCAGTTGTTCTTAATATCTTCAGCGGAGATGCCGCTGAATTTATGCTTGTTGTTGGCAATCCAAGTGGGGCTGGCGCCGATTTCAAGTTGTTTGGCCAATTTGATGTTTTCGCTGTGAAGTTTGCAGCCCTCTTCGGCAATACATTTTTCCATAACCTTCACATCGATACCATCTACAGCACATTTTTGCCAATCGCTGCTACGGATATCTTTGTTGCGGCAAATGATGTAATCCATGTATTTGTTGTTCTTGGCATAGTGTTTCATAGCGCAGAGTTCGCGGATGTTTTCATCAACTTCGCCTTGGCCATGGAGAGCATTGAATTTGCAATCGCCAACTTCATCAGCAATGTAATTGATATGGAAATCAATCTTGTCGGCGGGGATGGTATCGAGAACCTCTTTCACCGAGTTAAGAGCACGCACGCCATAGGGGCATTGTGACATAACGAATACTTCGAGTTTGCCTTTTACTTCCTGGCGGCAGATGAGAGTATTGACACAGGTATCATCGGCGCAGTCAACTTTGCCGTTACCGGTATCGTCGATGCCGTTGTCACAAATTTCAGCTGTCGGGTCAAAGTTGCCCATTTCCAAGATGCTGTTATCGCCAACTTTTTTAGCTCTCATGATGAAGCGGCGCATCTCGTCAACTTTATTCACATTGGCATCAAAAATCATAACAGGCAGATATTTGAGGCCGTTATCGGCAAAGATTTTTTTGCCTTCTTCGGTACCGTAATCAACGGCTTTCACTTTGAGGCCGGGCATCATGCCTTGGAAGTGGTTTTGCATACGAGCAACGCGCATACCGCAATCTTTGCAGCGGCTATCGGAAACAACAGTCATGTTAACTTCCGGCGGCGGGGGCAGAGCGGCACAGACATCCGGTACCTTGCCATTTTTGTCAAAAGCACCGCAGATAGCGCGCAGGAAAGCATCTTCGCTACGGCCGCCGTTGTAATCTTTACCACCGATTTTCATAGTGGGAGAACCTTGGGCACCGACTCTTTGCGCTTTGTCAAAAGAAGCAGCGAGAAGGGTTTTGCCTTCTTCACCTTCAAAGCAGGCCTTAACTTTAGCCAAATCAACACCGGCTTTGGAAGCGCAGCTTTCCCAGTTGCCGGGGATAGCGCGGATATTTTCGTTCATACAGTTAACCATATCCATGTATTTGGCCGGAGAGTGTTTGGCGGCACAGAGCTGTACTTTGTCGCCCTGCACTTCGCTATCGCCGTGCATTGAGCTTAAGTTGCCGCCATTATTGGAGCCAATATAATCAATGCTGAAATCAACATTGTTGCCCAGTTTTTTGAGTACCGGGTAAATGCCGTCTTCCACCTGTTTACCAAAGGGGCATTGCGACATAACGAAAAATTCCACTTTCACAGCACCGGGAGCCGGCTTAGCCGCATCGGCAGCAGATTTGGCATCAGCTTTGCCGCTATTGTTGCTTGCCGGAGGACAACCCATAGTTAATAAACCAGTGGCTAAAAAGCCGGTTGTCACTAGACTCTTTACGATCTTGTTCATTCTTTTCTCCTTTTTACAATTCCGCCGCTCACCTTATGTGAGACAAACCAATCGGCAAAATCAACCCGCAAACTAGACAATTTATTCCTCCTTGGCAATGACTTTTTTCACTTTTTTATTTTATGGCAATAGCCTACCCTATTCCAGCTAACCATTGCAGGAAAGGTCAAAAAATGTTATTGCCCACTCGCCGGGCTTTGGGAGGTCTTGTGTCCGATAATATTTATACCATATTTCCCGATGATTTAGCTGATGAAAGCCACTTGTCTTTAACCGAGGCGGCTCTTTTACACGAAAGTAAGCGCCAAAGTTATGTTAAAAAAGAAAAGCGCGATTATTCGGCAGCTTATGCCATGATTGGCCAAAAACCGGCAGAGCGGCATGAAGAGCCGAAAGAGGCCGAAAAAGCCGCTTCTTTAGCTGCAAGTATTCTGCCGGCAGAGCGCTCAAAGGCCGCTTTTATTAGCCGCGGGCTCAGCAAAAAAGCACCAAATACTCTGGACACTTCCGGAATAAAACAATTTTTGGCCGGTGAAGATCCTGATGGCGGCCATCTTTTTGAACTGAGTTTTGCCGAAAACCTCCTAGGCGGTTTAAGGTGCTCTTTAAGCAGCTCAGCCGGCCGGGTAAAAGCCGTTTTTTATGCCAGCTCTCATGAAGCAGCACGCCGGCTGGAAGAAAATCTGCCTCTTCTCCGCGAAAAACTTTTAAGCCGTGGCCTCCATGTGGACGAACTGGCAGTAAAAGTAGAATAACTTATAATCAAAGGATTTATATATATGTGGCAAAATGCTATCGGAAAACTGGCCCAAAGTTTGGTAACGCATCCTAAACGTTATGTAACAGCTATTTTGCTGCTAGCGGCCGCCGCCGGCCTTATTTGCCTTAATTTGCACTTTGATTCCAGCTACGAAGCGCTGCTCCCGGAAAATAGCCCCAAACTAAAAGCCACCGACCAAGTGCGCGAGCTCACAGGCGGTTTTCGCCAGTTGGTTTTGGCTGTGGAAGGCAGCAGTTTAGAGCGCCTGGCTCTCGCCGAAAAGCTGGCTTTAGCCTGCGAAGATTTGCCTGAAATAAACCGCGTCGAGCTAAAGCAACCGGTTGATTTTTTTACCGAAAAGGCGCTCTGGTTTTTACCGGAAGATGAGCTTAAAAATCTAAACGAAACCATAAGCGAAGCCATAGAGGCCAGTTTGGCAGCGCGCGATCCTTTAAATCTCGGCCTGATGGATGAGGAAGAGGCAAAAGAGGAAGAAGAGGAAGCCTGGCAAGCGGTAAATCAATTAGTGGCTAAGCTGAAAAATAAAATTCCCCAAAAAAATCCCTATCTGGAAAGCAGTGACGGCCGCTATCTTTTTTTGGTAGCCGTGCCATCAATTAAATTTAGCGATATGCAGGCGGCTATTGATCTTTTAAATAAAATTGAAAAGATTATCGCCTCGCTGGAGCCGCAGAAACAGGGCATCAGCGTCTCTATGGCCGGCAATCTGAAAATTGTGGAAGAGCAGCATGAAACCATGACCATCGACCTCACGGTGGCCGCTGTTTTGGCTCTTTTACTCTCGGTGCTTTTGGTCGCTATTTTTACCAAAAAAATAAGAGCGCCGTTTTTAATCGCCTTAGCCCTTTTAACCGGCATTGCTCTAACCATGGCTCTAACAACATTAACTATTGGTAATTTAAATATTATCACCGGTTTTTTAATTTCAGTGATTGTGGGGCTGGGCATCGATTTTGGCATCCATATATATATACGTTACAAGCAGGAGCTGAAAGCTGCCCCAAGTAGCCCGGAGGCCGCTATGGAAAAGACGGTTAAAGGCACTTTTACCCCGGCCCTCATTGCTGCTCTCACCACCATGGGCACATTTTTTTCCTTTTATTTTGCCGAGTTTCGCGGTTTTTCGGAATTTGGTTTAATTGCCACTATTGGTGTGGCTTTTACCTTTATCTCCTCCTTTTTGCTTTTGCCGCCCCTCCTCGTCTTGCTGGATAAAAAAGCACCGCTTCCCCCAAAAGCCCTGAAAACTAATAAGCCTTTACTCACCTTAAAGCGTTCTATAATAGTTATTGTCCTCCTGCTAGCCTTATCGGCTTTTGGCTGGGCTAATGCCACTAAAATTGAATTTAGGAATGATTACAAAAACTTACGCGGCGTCTCTGCGGCCACGGCCTTTTTGGATTATGTAGATAATGAAATGGGCGGAAGCTTAAGCCCGGCCGTTTTACTCTTTGATTCGCTCACTGATACTCAAAAAGCGGCCGCCATTTTGCGCGAAGAAATAAAAAAAGAGACCGGCGGCGAAACCGCGCGCGTTTTAAAACTTTTTGCCGCCAGCGATTTATTGCCGCTAAAAAGCGCCGCTAAAGAAAAAACCATGGAGAGCCTGCGCGATTTGCTCTTGGATGAGGCTCTTAACGAGGCGCTTAATGAGGAGAGTGAGCGCGGCAAAGAGCTCATGAGAGCGCGCCAAATGGTTAAAGCGGAGCCTTGGACCTTTAATGACCTGCCGCCGGAGCTAAGAGCCCGTTTTAGCACTAAAAACGGCCAAAAGTATCTTCTCTATCTCTGGCCGCACCACCGTTATGAAGCCGATTATGAAGCGGCCGCCTGGGAAGAATTATTGGAAAAGCTTTCCGCCCAGCTAACAGCGGCCGGCCTCCCACATCTCATGGCCGATGAGACGCTTATTTTGGCCTGGGTTTATAAACTAATTCTGCACGATAGCCCCAAAGTGCTGGCTATCGCCGCTCTCATCACTTTGCTCTTTTTACTCATCGACCTGCGCTCCTTTAAAAAAGCGGCTCTGGTGGCCACGCCGCTCATTCTCGGCCTCGGCATCTTCTTTGCGCTGATGCGCCTTTTCAGCCTGGAGCTCAATATGTTTAATATTATTGTCTTGCCCAGCATGATTGGCATCGGCATCGATAACGCCATTCATATATATCACCGCTATAAACTGGCCGGCCCGGGGCAGCTTGATTTTGTTTTGCGATCCACCGGCGTGGCCGCCTTTTTGGCCACCTCCACCACCATAATCGGCTTTGGTTCCAGCATAGTCTCCCACATGCCAGGGCTACGCTCTTTGGGGATTTTAGCCATCATCGGCCTCTCGGCTATGTTTTTAAGCGCCGTGGTCTTTTTCCCGGCTCTCTTAAAATTATTGGAGCGCAAATGAAAAAAAGCGCCAGGGCAGCACCTAAGGCCAACTCGCTAAAAAGCACTTTAGCCTTTATAGCCCCATATATAAGGCCCTATCTGCCTGCTCTTATTGGGCTTTATATTCTCATTGCCTGCTCGGCGCTCCTGGCCCTCCTCTTGCCCTGGTTCTTTGGGGAGCTTTTAAATAACGCCGCCGAGAAAAATTTTGAATTACTCAACAAAAACGCTGTATTATTATCCATAGTGGTTTTGGCAAGTTCCGGGCTTTCCTATTTACGCACCAAATTTTACAGCGTTAAAACCGAGCAAATAACGGCGGCACTGCGTCTTATGACCTTCCGCAAAATTCTCACTCTACCCATTAGCTTTTTTGATAAAAATCCCGCCGGTGAGCTGCTTTCACGTTTAAATAGCGATGTTGAGGCTTTAAACGAAGCTATAACCAAGGCGCTGGCCCAATTTTTGCGCCAGGCACTAATGGTGCTGGGCGCTTTATGGCTCCTGGCTACTATTTCTCTTAAGCTGGCCCTTATTATGTTTTTAATCTTTCCGCCTGTGGCTGTTTTAAGCAAATACCTGGGCCGGAAAATTCGCCATATAGCCTCTAGGCGCCAGAATGAACGCGCTCTGCTTACGGCTTTTGCCGAAGAGAGTTTTGGCCAGATTAAAGTGCTCAAAGCTTTTGGCCAAGAGGAGGAGCGCGGCCGCCTTTTCACAGAAAAAAACAGCAAACTTATTGAAACTCAGCGCGAGGAGGCACAAAACAGGGCTATTGCCGTTTCTTTATCATCTTTGGCCATGAACGGAGCACTGATTTTTATCATGTGGTTTGGCGCCCGTGAATTAAACCAAACGGCCGCTTTTGCCGGCGGCGATTTACTTAAATTCGGCCTCTACGGCCTCTATCTGGCCGGGGCGGTAAGCGGACTTAGCGAAATATATCATGCGCTCGCGCGGGCTGCTGGAGCTTCTACGCGCCTGGCGGCTATTTTAGCGGAAAATAGTGAAAAGTTTGGCACCCTGGCTCTGCCGAAAAAAGCCGATATAAGCATAAAAGATCTCTCCTTTAGCTATGAAACCCGCCCGGGCACTATAGTGCTAAAGCAGCTCTCATTTAATATTAAAAGCGGAGAAAGAGTGGCTATCATGGGCCCCTCAGGCGCCGGCAAAAGCACTCTCGTGGCTTTAATCATGGGCTTTTACCGTCCAGAGGCCGGCAGTATCAAAATCGCGGATAAATCGCTTTATGAATACGACATCGCCGCCTGGCGCCAAAGCATTGGCCTAGTAACTCAGGAGACAGAGCTTTTTTCCGGCACTATAGCGGATAATATTACTCTTTGGCGCCCATGCCGGCCAAAAGAACTGGCCGTTCTCTGCCAAAAAGTGGGCCTAAGTGATTTTGTGGCTTCCTTACCGGCCGGCCTTGATACACCTGTCGGCGAACGCGGCCTGGCCCTCTCCGGCGGCCAGCGGCAGCGCATAGCACTGGCCAGAGCGCTATTCAGCCGGCCCCGCCTTTTAATTTTAGATGAACCGGTAGCCGCTCTCGATGAAAAAACCGCCGCCGGCGTATGGGCTTCTTTGGCAGAAATAACCGCCGATACCACAACGCTGCTGATTACACACCATCTGCCAAGCAAACTAAATATAGATAAGATTATAGAATTGCCGCTCTAACTACCAGCCTATATCTTCGCATCCGCTGGAGATAATGGGATCTTCGGCCGCTGTTTTTCTGGGCACTTTGGGCCACCAGGGAGTTCTGGCCGCTTTTAAATTATGCGGTTCGGCAAGCTCGCCAGGGCGGGGTAATAAAATATCGACACCCTCTTGGTGACCGGCCGTTAAAAGGCGCTCAATCGGCTCCGTCCAGCTATGGCGCGCCAGGTTAAAGAGCCCCCAGTGCACACCCATAAGTGTTTCGCCGCCGGCCATGATATGGGCTTTTACCGCCTGTTCCGGCCCCATGTGCCAATCCGGCCAATTAGCGTTATATTGACCGATATCAATCATGGTTAAATCAAAGGGCCCAAGGCGCTGGCCAATCTCGCGTATCCCCGGGAAAAGGCCGCTATCGCCGGAATACCAAACACTGCGATTTTTGCCCTTAAAAGCAAAACCGGCCCAGAGTGTTTTATCGGCTCCGATGGGCCACAGGCGGCCGGAAGTATGCCGCGCCGGAGTAGCCGTTATAGTAACATTTTTAACATCAAAACTCTCCCACCAGTCTATTTCCTTAATGCGCTCCGGCTTAATACCCCAATATTTGAGGTGCGCCCCCACACCGAGCGGCACTATAAAACGCACGTTCCAATGCTCCATAGCCTTTATGGTATCATAATCCAAATGGTCATAGTGGTCGTGCGAGATAATAACCGCATCAATAGGCGGCAAATCATCAAGATCTATTAGTGGGTCATACCAACGCTTAGGCCCTAAAAGCTTAGTCGGCGACGGACGCTCGGACCAAATGGGATCAATAAGAAGTGTAGCGCCCTCGATTTCCAGAATAACCGTCGAATGGCCCAGCCAGGTAACTCGCAAATCTTTATACGGTTTTTGGGCAAAAGATTCTTTAGTAATATGCGCCAAAGAGAGATCATCATCCGCCGGCACGTTATAGGGATTAGACTTAAAGCTCTCTTTAATACTACCCCGCCAATTATTCTTTAGCGGCAACGGGCCGACAAAGCGGTTATCATACCAAAATTTGGAGGCACTCAAAACCTGGTCGCGGTGCTCTTTATCGGGGCTGCGCCCCAGACGTTGCCAATTCATAATGAGAAAAGAAACTATAACCCCCAAAACTATTGCAGCAAGCGAAGCGCCAAACAATTGTAATCCGCTCCTTAAATATCCTTTAGCCATATTTCGTCCCAACTATTCCAAAAGCAATTGATGGAGCCCCGGCAGGCGCAGTTTCTGTCCCACATAGAGTGTCCATTCACGCCCGTGCGAGCGCTTCTTATTTTTGGCAAAAAGCGCTTTGTTAAGTTGCAAAAGCCGCGCTTTTGTTATGCCAAAACGGCGACAAATCGTGCTCACATTATCACCTTTTCTAACAGTATAATAGCGAAAAGCGTCTTCGCCCAGTAAAAGAACAATATCGAGCGGCGCAGCCTTTTTCAGCATGGCGGTGAGGTGCTCATCGCTAAGGCGATCTACAGTAGGCAGAGCAGCGGAAAGAGCGGAAAAATCCTCATCTTTAGCCATAAGTTGCCACTTGCCGAGCGGCGTTACCCCCAGGGGATAGCGGCGATTCATCTTAATGAGCATATCGTAATCGGCCCCGGCCTTCTGGGCCAGCTCTTGCAAACGAATAGCTCCTTCGCCCTCTAAAAGTTTGGGCACATAATTCTTACGCGGCGGCAAATCATAACCTTTAGCCCGCCGCCAGGCCATCACCATGAGCACCATAACAATGCGCGGCTGGTAGCGATAAGTCTCGGTGGCAATATAGGTGGGCGTGCTGTAGCGCGTATATTTTAATTCGCGGCAATCACTCTTTTTTTGCCTTTTAAGCGCCTGGGAGACGCGGTAAATGCCGCCGTTATAGGCCATAATAGCGCAGGAAAGCGGCGATTTTGTCCACTGAAAAGCTTTTATATTTTCCCTTGTTAGCTCAAAAGCGGCGCGGCTCGCCACCGGCCAGTCAAAGCGCAAATCTTCGGCCGGGTAAGGATCTTCTTCACCTAGGCGCCTTGCTATGCGGCTAAAGGTAGGGCGCATAAATTGCCACGGCCCGCCGGCCCCGGCCCAGGAGATGGCATTGGTATTAACCATGCTCTCCACCACCACCAGAGCTTTTAAGGCATCAATAAGGGCTATCTCCCCTGCCTCGGCTTTTAAAGCTTCCGGGAAATGTTCTAGCGCCTCTTTTTCTATAATGGGAAAATAAATTTCTTCACCGCGATCCAGAGCTTTATGTAACCTAGCCTGAGCCCGGCAGCCGCCATACCAGGAGATAAACTGCTCTCTCACCCGCACATGAGAAAAAGCCATATCTTCCATATTAAGGGCTGTAAGCGGCGCTAATTTGCCGCTGGGCATAGCAGCCAAAAGCTCATCAAAAGAGCGAATACAGGGAATTTCGCCGCGCTCCGGCTGCACTATTTCATCAGCTTCGGCGGCTAAGAGGCTATCGGCACTATCACTTTGGGCATCACTTTGGCCATCGCTTTGGCTATCGGCAAAGTCGCTATCACCATCAGAAAAATCTCTATTTTGGCTATCGAGATCACTTAAAGCATCGTTAGTTTGCGCTGCAGTATAAGGCGCATCGCTGGCAGAATCATGACTAGAACTTTGGGCGTCAGAAAGCGCATCGCCCTCTTGTTCGCCGGCAGTTTCGCCTGAGCTCTCAGCCGGCAGATAATTAGTCAGAGTGACTTTTTCCGGCGCCGCCACAGGGCGCGCAGCGGGCTGGCAGCCCCATAAAAGCGTGGACAGTAATAGGTATGGCAAATGTTGCTTCATGCTAAATAACCCGCCCTGCCCACAGTAAAAAAAGCGGCCGAGAAACGGCCCGCCGCCTTAGAGCAAAAAGGCCAGGCCCAATAGTAGCACAGCTGGCGCCAAAAAGAACTGATAACCTTCCTGCCATAATTTGCGCATAGTGGAACTCTGCTCTTTGGCTTCAAGATTTACCTTTATATTTTGGTCATATATGGCCTCAAGATCCATCTCGCCACTCACGGAGCGCACATAGGCGCCGCCGGTCTCCAGAGCTATTTTTTGCAAAATAGTCTCATCGAGAGCGGTAGTTATCATCTCGCCACGACGGTCGGTTTTAAAGCCGCCCTTTTCTTCCGGAATGGGCGCGCTTTCGTTTTTACCGATGCCAATGGCATAAATTCTCACTCCCTCTTCGGCGGCCCGTTTAGCCGCTTCCAGCGGTTTTCCTTCATGATCTTCGCCATCGGTAATCAAAATAATGGCTTTAGACTCGCGCGGCGAATCTTTGAGCAGATTAGTAGCGCTATCAATAGCGGCGGCGAGCGCCGTGCCGGGAACAGGTATCAAATCGGGAGCCAGTTGGTCTAAAAACATTCTAATGGCTCCGTAATCCAAAGTGAGCGGACACTCCACAAAAGGTATGCCGGCAAAGGGCACAAGAGCCACCCGGTCGCCATCGAGGCGCTCCAAAAGGTCGCTTATTTCTCTTTTAGCTCTCGTTAAACGGTTAGGATCGATATCGCCGGCCAGCATGGATCGCGAGACATCCACCACGAGAGCAATATCTACCCCTCGGCGCTCAATATTTTCCAAGCGGTACCCCCACTGTGGGCGAATTAAAGCCAAAGTAGCCAGCCAAATGGCCAAAATAACCAGCATGGCTTTATAAACGGCCCGCCGCCGCCACTTTAGGGGCATAAGGCGCTCTATGGCCGGCCACTCGGCAAATAAGAGAAGCGCCCGTTTTTTAAAGTAAAAGCCGAGATAATAAATAATCAGCACTAAAGGCACGACAAAAATCGCGGCGAGATATGTCAGGCTCCCAAAATGCGGCACAATAGAAAGTGTCAGCGCGGTGCCCAGGCCGATAATCAGTAGTAATGCCACTAAATCGCGCAGTGTAAATCCCATCACGGCACCTTCCTGATGAGGGTATTTTGTAAAATAACCGAGAGAATGAGCAAAATGAGGCCGGTAATTAAAAAAGGCACATAGCGCTCGTTATATTCCATGTGTTCTTTGACTTTTATCTCCACTTTTTCCATCTGGTCGATGAGTTTATATATCTCAGTGAGCGACTTGGTATCGGTCGCCCGAAAATAACGCCCGCCAGTCAAAGTGGCCATTTCGGTAAGCGTCTTTTCATCTATATCCACATCTTCATAGCGCACTCTTTTGCCAAAAATCGTCTCTTCGATAAAGGGCGCTTTGCCGCGCGTGCCCACTCCCACGGTATAGAGCTTAATACCAAAAGTAGCGGCAATTTCCGCCGCTCTTTTGGGGGCAATTTCGCCGCTGTTATTTTGGCCATCAGTCAAAAGAATCACCACTTTGCTCTTGGATTCAATCTCCTTTATGCGCTTTACGGCAATCGCCACTGCATCGCCTATAGCCGTAGCATTGGCCCCGGCATGGCCTATCCCTATATTGTCCAAAAAATTAAGTAAAACGCCATGATCGAGAGTCAGCGGGCACTGCGTAAAGGCATGCTCGCCAAAAACCACCAGACCGAGGCGGTCGGCCGGGCGGTTTTTCACAAAATTGGCCACCACCTCTTTGGCCACCTCAAGACGCGTCCGCTTGGTGGTGTCAAATTCCAAATCGCGAGCCTCCATACTGCCGGAAGTATCCAGAGCCAGAATAATATCAATACCGTTGGTTTCCATCTCGCGCAGGGTGTGGCCGAATTGCGGCCTGGCTAAGGCAATCACCAAAAAGATAAAGGCCAAAACCTCTAACGCAAACGGAATATAAAGCAGGTACCAGCGCCCGCCGCGCCCCGCTTTTTTGAGGGCCGAAAGGTCGGAAAAACGGATTTTCCCGCCTTTATGCCCCCAAAAAGTTAAGTAAATAGCCGGGATCAAAAGCAAAAGCAGAAAGAAAAATTCCCAATTGGCAAAGCGCATTTTTAATCCTCTTCCGGCTCCGCTTCGGCCGTCAGCTCACGCGTATCATCAACAAAACGCTTCACTTCGGCGAGCTCTTCATTGCCGTTTTCTTTTTTAAGCAAAATACCGGCATATTTAACCCGATCAAAAGAGCGCAGCATATTGATAGCCGCCCGCGAGTGCAAATCATCGAGAGTATTAACTTTATAGAGCACGCTGCTGAGCTCTTCCGTCGTCATATCGGTGGCATTAACTTTAAAGCGGTTTTCCACATATTCTTTCAATATAAACGATAAGTTAAAGAAATAGTTCCGCTGCTGTTTTTCATCACCCAGCGGGGTATCCAGCAATTTGGCCAGGCGGTCATAGGCTATTTCATGAGCCGGGCGCTTTACCAATTCGACAGTATCTTTTTTCTTTTTCAGAAAATAAATAATGGCCGCACCGCCGGCGGCTATGATTAAAATTATAACTAAAAGCCATGGAAATTTGGCCGGCACTTTGGGGAGCGGCTTAAGGTCGCGCAGAGTGAGGCTGCCGCCGTCGGCTATTCTGGAAGCCACATCGAGATATATTTCGGCCGTTTTAGCCGTTAAAAGCGCACCATTTTCACTGGCGCCGTCACCTGCCTCCAGGGTATCGGAGGCAGCGTCACCGCTATACCACTCCGGGCGGCCGTAATTTATTTCCATAGCCGGCAAAATATAGGCGCCGCTGATATCAGCCCTAAGTTTATACCAATATTTGGTAATAATACGGCCGGCGACTTCTTGCGGCTCGTCTTTGCCGGCATCGGTTACTCTAAGGCCCTCTATCTTAGCTCCAAATTGGGGAATATTCACCGTGAGGCGGGCATCGCGGTCCACAGTGACAGTGTATAAAATAGTGTCGTTGGTGGAGGGGCTCGCATTATCAACCGCCGCTCTGAGTTGCAAAGGCGGCTGCGCCGGCGCAAGTGCCTCTTTGGGCTGCCGGCAGGCAGAGAGACACAGAAGGCCGGCCACAAGCCATACTAATTTTCCTTTAAAAATCATTTTATTTCCTCAGCCAGATTTTCCGGAAAGAACTCAGCTTCTTCAACAGCCAGTGCCTCTTCCAAAAGATCGCCATAAACCTTTTGCAATTTTTCGCTCATATAGGCTTCGGCTACTTTGGGGCGAATATCGGCAAAAGCCGGCGCGGCGCCGTCCTTGGGCGTAAAGCGACTCTTATTGGCTTCATAATAATTTTTCAGATCGTCTTCTTCTATCTTACCACGACTTAAAAGCTCATTTTGCAAGAGTTTTTGCACCAAAAGCTGGCGCGTTAGCTGCACTAACTGGCGGCGCACTTCCGGGTCTTCGTCCAGTTTTTGCCTTAAAGCTTTGCGCTCTAAAAGCTCCTCGGCCACAAAGGCCCGGGCAAAAGCCATTTTTTGCTCCGGCGTATTTACCTTGCCGGCCATTTGCGGCGGCAAAGCGGCTAAAGCCTGCTCTATATCGGCCACAGTAATAGAGGTGTCACCCACTTTGGCAAAGAGTTTGCCGCCGCGCTCCTTAGCCGCTTTGCTATCCAGATTACTGGCCGTTTTCAGGGCATAGCGGGCAGCGCCCAGTTTTTTAAGCCCTTCCAAAGAGGCCACTATTTTGGCCGCTATCTCCCCTTTTAAGGCGCCGGGCGGATTGGATTCATCAGCCAAATAGAGAAAAGTCAGCGCCCGCTCGTAGTTGCCCTCTTCGAGATAGAGCGAGGCAGCAGTAAAAGCCAGTTTGGCCCGCTCTTCGCCAAGTAGTTCCTCTTGTAAAAGATAGGTAGCGAGCAAATCGGCGGCCTGACTTTTCACTCCGGCCCCCCTAAGGCGGCCGGCTGTCTCACGCAGCACTTTGGGGGAAATTTCGCTTTTTAATTCCACCTCTTTATGAGCCGAAAAATAGTAAAAAGCACCCAGCGAAGCTGCGAGCAAAAGTGTCCAAAGCATAATAAAAACAGTGCGTTTATCAAAGAGCGGGCGCTTTACCGTCTGGGTGCGCGTCCGTAAATCTGCCAAATCGTCCATAAGCTCTCCACCTATTACTTAATAGCCAATATAAATAGCTTGACGCCCCGGCCGGCCGCTCACTCTAAAGTAGCGCACCAGCTGGTTGGTATAAGGCTTATCGGTTGAAATATCTATCAAATCAACGCTCATGCCGGCCAAGAGATGGCGCAGTTCCTCGCTTCTTTTGGCGGCGAGTTTCTTAAATTGATCTCTTACGCGAGCGCTGCCGCTATCAAGGAGGAGTGTCTGGCCGCTTTCGGCATCTAGGAGCTCAATAAAGCCGATATTGGGGAAGGTGCGCTCTCTGGGATCGGAGATATTTACCGCCACCACCTGATGACGGCCCGCAAGGCGCCTTAAGGCCTCGTCAAAACCTGTGCCCAAAAAGTCCGATATCAAAAAGACAACCGCCCGGCGGTGCAAAACTTTGCCCAAATAATCGAGCGCTGCGCCTAAATCGGTAGCCCGCTCCTCGCTGTTTTGCCGCAAAATAGCTCTAATGACCCGCCAAACGTGGTTTTTGCCCTTTTTGGGCGGAATATAATTTTCCACCTGGTCGGAAAAGGTTAAAAGGCCCACTTTATCATTGGAATGAATAGCCGTATAAGCGAGCGTGGCTGCCACTTCGGCCGCCACCTCATGCTTAAATTTGGCGCTGGTGCCAAAGCGGCTGGATCCGCTGACATCCACCACCAAAAGCACTGTGAGTTCGCGCTCTTCGCGGTATTCTTTTACAAAGGGCACGCCGCTTCTGGCTGTGACATTCCAATCAATAGTGCGCACATCGTCACCGGGCTGATAGGTGCGCACTTCCTCAAATTCCATACCGCGCCCTTTAAAGGCGCTAGTATATTCGCCGGCCATAGCCTCACTCACCTGATGGCGCACTCTAAGCTGAATGGCCTGAATCTGGGCCAAAAGCTCCGGCGAGAGCAACTCGGCATCACCTATCTTGGGCGGCGCCTCCTGGGGCGTTTTTTTAAATAAATTATGGAAGAATTTCCACATATTATCTCACCTGTTACGGCACATCCACGCGGTCGAAAATCTGCATGATAATATCATCTGATGTTAGATTCTGGGCCTCGCCCTCATAGCTTAGAGCCACACGGTGGCGCAGCACATCAAGGCCTATGGTCTTTATATCCTGCGGAGTTACATAAGAGCGGCCATTCATGAAAGCGAGCGCCTTAGCCCCCTTATTCAAAAAGATGGAAGCACGCGGCGAAGCGCCGTATTGAATGAGCCCTTCCAGTTTATCCAGGCCGCAAAGTTTGGGTTTTCTCGTGGCATAGACAATATCCACAATATATTTTTGCAACTTTTCGTGGATTTTCACTTCATCAACGATTTCGCGGGCCGCCAAAATATCTTCCGGCGTAGCCACTTTGTTTACCGTGAGCTTTTCATTTTGCCCCATGCGCTGCACAATGGTGAGCTCCTCTTCTTTGGAGGGGTAATCCACTTTTAATTTAAACATAAAGCGGTCCACTTGGGCTTCCGGCAAGGGATAAGTTCCCTCCTGCTCAATGGGATTTTGCGTGGCCATCACCAAAAAGGGTTTAGGGAGCTTAAATGTTTCGTCGCCAATGGTCACTTGCCGCTCCTGCATGGCTTCTAAAAGCGCACTCTGCACCTTGGCCGGCGCCCGGTTTATTTCATCGGCCAGCACCAAATTGGCAAAAATCGGCCCTTTCTTTACGGTAAATTCGCTGGTAGCCGGGCGATAAATTTGTGTACCGGTAACATCGGCCGGCAGCAAATCGGGCGTAAACTGAATACGGCTAAAAGTGGTGCTTAAAGCTTCGCTCAAAGTATTAATGGCTGTAGTCTTAGCGAGCCCGGGCACACCTTCAACCAAAATATGACCATCGGCAATAAGGCCTAAAATAAGCCGTTCCAAAAGCTCGCGCTGGCCCACCACCACTTTGGACATCTCATCCAAGACAGTATGAATAAAGCGGCTCTTTTCTGCTACTTTGTTATCAAGTTCTTCCAGTGGAATAGACATTATTTTCCTCCATAATTTCCGGCACCGGGCCGTTTGCAGCCTCTTAACCGCTAAAGTGGGGCAATTATTCCCAAGAAATGCTAATGGCCAATTTCTGTTTTCGCCACCTTCCCACCGACAAAAACTAATCTATTGATTTTAAAAGAATATCAATTTCAAGAATCGCAATTTTTGGGTATCACGTCTTCAAAGGCGATTACTGCCGGAGAGCTGCTCCAATTGGCTTTTTAAGATGGAATTAAGCTTTCTCGTCACGGCGCAGCGCAGATCCGCCGGGAGTTTATGCAAACGTTCTATCAGTAAAGCCTCAGCCTCGCTTAAAACCGGCTGCCCGGCCGCTTCTTTCTGGCATTGAGGCAAAAGCGCCGCTTTGATATGTTCCGGCGCGGTTTCGGCAAAAGCGAGGCGCTGCAAAGCCGCTTCATCGGCCACTCTGAATTTCAGGCAAATGCGCCGCACCACTGCCTCGGAAGGCTTGGAAACTCCGGCTTCCCACTGGCCCACATAGCCCGGGGAAACTTCCAAAACTTTGGCCATAGCCCGCTGGCTGAGCTCCTGCGCTTCCCGAAGCGCTTTAATAAAATCACCGAAGCGGCTGAATGTTGTGAGTTCCATAACCTCCTCCCGGCTTTTTTAAAGCTAAACACCTTTATAAAAAGTGCAACCTTTCTCTTTACCAAATAGCGATAAAAGCTTATAC
>JAEEML010000044.1 GCA_016283195.1 Deltaproteobacteria bacterium
AGCCCGCTTCCACTCAATTTGCACCTCTTTATTAGGTATGCGGCAGGTGCTATCTTCGCGGTTATAGGCCAAATAGCCCACATGGATGAGGTAAGCAAAGGCATCGTCTTTGCTGTGAAAATCGGTCATGGTATTCATAAACATGCCCGGATCTGTAGGTACATTTTCCCCGGCCAGCATTTTTATGACATCATCCTTCATGCCGGCAAAATTGGCCTTGATACGGTCGCTTATCACGGCATAAGTGGATGTTTTACCCCAATAGCCAAAGTATTCGTGCTTTAGCATGGCTTTTACAACCGATTCTGGGTTATATATCTCGAGACCATGCTGCTTATAACCGTCGTACCAGCGGCGACATTCGGCAAAATCCATATTGTATTTGCCGCAGAGCTCCTTTACTTCCGGCTCGGTAAAGCCGATAAATTCGGCGAGCGGCCCAGCATCGAGAATAGTAAATTCCTCAAAATTATTGAGCTTTGACTGCACTCTGTCGCGCACGATGGGGAGAATCCCGGTTAAGTAAGCAAAGTGGATAGCCGGGCGCAAGGTGTCGTTTTTAAAGAGGCCGTTTAAAAGGTCGAGATACTGTTTAAAAAGCGCTTCCGGGATCTTTTCGCGCACCAGAACATCGTATTCGTCCATAATGACGACAAATTGCTCGCCCGTTTTATTAAAGACTTTTTGCATGCAATTGGCAATGGAATCATCTTCGGTAAAAGTTATTCCTTTGAATTCTTCGGCAAATTCTTCACGGATACTGTTTGTAAGCCTTATTATAAGATTTTCCGGCTTCATGGCCGTGCGATATTCACCATTTATATCAACCTTTATTACATTGAATTTATTAAGGTTTTCGGAAAAACCTTCCCAGCCGGATATTTTTAAGGGCTTAAAGAGCTCTCTTGAATCGGCCCCTTTGGAATAATAAGCCGCCAGCATATTGCCGGCAATGGTTTTGCCAAAGCGGCGCGGGCGAGAGACGCAGAGATAAGTGGTGTCTATGGAGGCCAGGTGCTCCACAGCTGCAATCAGCATGGTTTTATCCACATAAATGGGGGCTCTTAAGGTGCGGCGGAAATTGTCGTTACGTGGATTCAGATAGATGCTCATAACTACCTCCGGCAGCGCACTATAGCAGCTTTTACTAAGTGAGAAAAGGCAGAACCTATGGAACTACGTTGATATCAAATCTCAAGAGGAATATTGGTTAAGCGAGGAAAATGCATCAAAAATGGTAACACGGGAGAAAGAGGGGCAGATTACTTATTGCACATACCGGTGGCCTGGTTGCAGCCTTTAGCGCCGCAAACCATGGGGTCTTCAAAGACACCTTCCCAATCGGGAGCGTCTTCTTTACTCACCAGGTGGCGGCCTTTATCGGTGGTGAAGCAGCCTTTATGGAGGAAAGAGGCAGCCGCCCCTTCATGAGTGCCGCATTTAAAGAGATCGGCTTTACACTCTTTTTCCTGAGTATTTACACAAACAACGCCAACATCGTTTATGTCTTCGAGAAACTCATCTAATTCTGTGGTAAGAGCGATTTCCAAATTGCCGGAGCAGGTGACTTTTTTCACTTTTTTGGTGTCGTAATCGCAAACAAGAGCATTTTTGCTGTCAAGGCGCCGAGGCACAAAATAGAGGTGGTAACAATCATCATTTTCGCTGGCGGTGGCACCGGTCAGAGCAGCGACCTGCTCACAAGATGTTGATTTATTGGCAAAATCTACCGAGCAAGAGGTGCATAAGTGGTCAATAGGATAAACAAGTTTTTGGTTGTCGCCGGCGTTTAAGCAAAGAAGCTCCGACTCTAAACTATAATAAGTAGTTACGTTGTTGGTTATGCCATAGTAATCGAGCAGATCTTCGGCGGAAAGTTGTGTACAAACCGGAGCATCTTCTTCTTCCATATCGGCATAATAGGCATTAATAGCCTCGCTGCAGGAATCATATAAATCTTCGCTGAGGATGCAATAATGGTGTGTTTTACCATTATAGGTTACAGCTGTGCAGGATTCGCCGCCATCGCACTCATCTATGGTGATGACATACGGAGAATTGGGAACATCATAATCCGTGTGGAAACATCTAAGCACATCCTTGCCGTGGCAGCGCGTTTCAAAAGTGGCGTATGAGCATTGGTCGCCGACTTGCGGCTCTTTTTGACTTGGATCATCGCTTGGGGCATCGCTTTGAGCATCGCTTTGGCCGTCGCTGGTATCTTTGTCCTTATCTTTATCCTGCGGATTTTTTTGAGTTTGTTCTTTTTGGTCTGCAGGTTTTTTGTCTTCCGGTTTCTCTTTGCCGCAGGCGGCGAGGGAGAGCGAGAGCGCAAGAGCCATAAAGAGCACATTTCTACTTAGCTTTTTCATCGGTTTTCCTATCTCCAACAAACTTGTTGGAATTTAAGCGTGCCGAGGTTACTTATTTACCTAGTTCTAGTCAACAAAAAGTGCAATGTGGTAAAAATATTGTCAAATTTTGCTGCCGCGTGGGCTGTAACCTATGTGGCTCTGGGCGGCTTTTCTACTACTTTTCCGATCAAATCCATAGCGAGCTACCAATTTGATCGCAATTTGGGCTCATTCGCTAAGGGAGAATTCTTCCATCAGGCACTCGTGGGTTTTACTCTTTTCATCGTAATTTACGCCGATAAAGAGCAATTTGCCCTGATAATGCGCAAGTGAGGAGAAATATTTCCGGGCTCTAATTTGGGTGAGGGCTGTTTCCGCGCTGCTGTTTCTTTTAAGCTCAATGATCATCGCCGGCAAATTTGGCACAAAGGGGATAAAGACCACATCGGCAAAGCCTTTGCCCGTCGTCATCTCTTTGATAACAGTATATTTATTTAGCGCATATATGTATGAGAGGTAAATAGCGCTTTGCAGAGCGTCTTCGTTATTATAGCTCCTATTACTCGTTACATGAATATGGCTTTCATCAAGAGCCAGCGCCACCGCTTCGGCATTTCCCGCAAGAGTTTCTGCTAAAAGTTCGCGTGATGATTCAATAATATGGTTAGTCACTGCGTAATCGTCATTGGCTTCAATGGCGTTAAACCATTCCTGGCGCACTTCTTTATTAGGTATGCGGCAGGTGCTATCTTCGCGGTTATAAGCCAGGTAGCCCACATGGATGAGGTAAGTAAAAGCATCGCCCCGTGTAGAAAAATCAGTCATGGTATTCATGTAGCGGGTGACATTTACCGGCACATTTTCCCCAGATAGCATTTTTATGACATCATCTTTCATGCCGGCAAAATTGGCCTGAATACGGTCGCTTATCACCGCATAAGTGGAAGTTTTGCCCCAATAGCCAAAGTATTCATGCTTTAGCATGGCTTTTACAACCGATTCTGGGTTATATATCTCGAGGCCATGCTGCTTATAACCGTCGTACCAGCGGCGGCACTCGGCAAAATCCATATTATATTTGGCGCAGAGCTCTTTTACTTCCGGCTCGGTAAAGCCGATAAATTCGGCGAGCGGCCCAGCATCGAGAATAGTAAATTCCTCAAAATTATTGAGCTTTGACTGCACTCTGTCGCGCACGATGGG
>JAEEML010000045.1 GCA_016283195.1 Deltaproteobacteria bacterium
TATAAGGCAGATTCAAGAAGTGAAGAATGCCATCAAGACCTATGAGCTGTATTCAACTCTGGATGCTTTTAAGGAAAAAGATTTGTTAAAAGCTCATGGGGTGATGATGCAGGCTTTACTTGATGACGCCGGAAGCTACAGGCGCGGCGGAGTAGGAGTTTTTGGTAAAGAGGGCATAGTTCATCTGGCTCCGCCGGCTGATAGGGTGCCCTTTTTGATGAATGATCTTTTTACCTGGCTAAAAAATTCTAAAGACCACCTCTTAATTCGCTCCTGTGTTTTTCACTATGAATTTGAATTTATACACCCTTTTATTGATGGTAATGGGCGGACAGGGCGGTTGTGGCAATCGCTGATTCTCGGTAAGCTGCACCCTCTTTTTGAGCATTTGCCGGTTGAAAATATGGTTTATGCCAATCAACAGGCTTATTATGAGGCTATTAATGCCAGCACTGGTGCCGGTGAGTCGGGCCCCTTTATTGATTTTATGCTCAGCGAAATATATAAAACACTAAAAGAGCATCAGGGAGCCCAGCTTTCGCTTGGAGGAGCAAATATTGCCGATGAGTTCGGTGTAAAGTTCGGTGTAAAGTTCGGTGTAAATGGAAAGAAAGTTTTAGAGCTACTAAATTTAAATCCGGCAATTTCGGCTGGCGAGATAGCGGAAAAGCTGGGGCTTAGTAAACGCGGTGTAGAAAAACAGCTTAAAAAGTTTCGTGATCTAAGGATAATCAGTCGTCAGGGCAGTGATAAAAACGGCCTATGGATTATTAATAAGGAATAGCCCTTTGGCGCTTGAAAATCGGCCGCTTTTGCAGTAAAGTGCGCGCCGAACTTAGGCCAGCCAAAGAAGGCCATAAGCGGAGTTACAATAATGGGAAAATTAATTTCGGTTGGCGTGAATGACGAGATGCGCTCGGCGTATCTGGAATACGCCATGAGTGTTATAGTCGGTCGTGCCTTGCCTGATGCCCGCGACGGCTTAAAACCGGTGCATCGGCGCATCCTCTTCTCCATGCACGACATGGGGATAACGAGCGATTCCAAGAATACCAAAAAGTCGGCTTCCATCGTTGGTGAGTGTATGGGTAAATATCACCCCCACGGTGATAGCTCCATTTATGAAGCCCTGGTGCGTATGGCCCAGCCCTTCTCTATGCGCCACACTCTGATTTACGGCCAGGGTAACTTTGGTGATATGGACGGCAACCAGGCCGCCGCCATGCGTTATACCGAAGCCAAACTCGATAAATTGGCCGATAACATGATGGCCGATTTGGAGAAAAAGACTGTCGATTTTGTACCCAACTATGACGGCGAGCATGCTGAGCCCACCGTTTTGCCGGTGACTTTCCCCAACCTTTTGGTGAATGGTTCTTCCGGTATTGCCGTTGGTATGGCTACTAATATTCCCACTCATAATCTGGGGGAGACTATTGATGCCACCATTGCGATGATTCATGACCCGGAAATAACCGTGCCCGAGCTGATGAAAATCATGCCCGGCCCCGATTTCCCCACCGGCGGTATCATTTGCGGCGCGAGCGGCTTGCGCCTGGCTTACGAGACGGGGCGCGGGCTCATCAAAATCCGCGCCAAAGCGGCTATTGAGACCGATAAGCAGGGTGCGGAATCCATCGTTATTACCGAGCTCCCATATCAAGTGAATAAGAGCGAGCTTTTGCAGCGCATCGGCGAGCTCCACCGCAACAAGATTATTATGGGTATAAGCCCCAGCAAAAAGGTGGAAGATCTCACCGATCTTGATAACGGCCTTAAGATAATAATCCATATTCAAAAAGGATTTTCGGCTGATGTGGTTTTGAATCAGCTTTATAATCAAACCCAGCTGGAAAGCTCCTTTGGTATCAACTTTTTGGCTATCGACGACGGCCAGCCCAAGACGCTCACTCTGCCTGATATGCTGCGCTGCTTTATTAAGCACCGCCGCGATGTGGTGCGTAGGCGCACTAAATTTGAGCTTGATAAGGCGAGAGCCGGCTTTAACCGCGTGGCTGTTTTACGGGTGGCTCTGGATTATATCGACCGCATTATTGAAATTATCCGCACCAGTAAAGATACCCCCGAAGCAACGGCCCGTCTCATGGCCGAAAACTTTATTTTGAACCCGGTGATGCACGAGCTTTTGGCCCGGGCTGAGGAATATACCGCGCCTTTTGGCAAAAAGCTGAATATCGGCGATGTGCTGCACTTTAGCCGGGAGCAGGCCGAGGCTATCTTAGACCTCAAATTGCAGCGCTTAACCGGCCTGGAGCGCGAAAAACTGGAAGCTCAGGCCGAAGATTTCCGGCAAAAGATGGAATATCTTTTGGCTATTTTGCGCAGCGACAAGCGGCTCATGGAAGTTATTGTCGAAGAGCTGGAAGATGTTAAGGCCAAATTTGCCGATAAAAGGCGCACCCAGATTGATTACACGGCTGAAGACTTTACCATTGAAGATTTAATCGAAGAGCAAAATATGGTGGTGACCATCAGCCATCAGCATTACATTAAGCGCTGTAAACCGGCTCTCTACCGCAGCCAGCGCCGCGGCGGCCAGGGTCTCCATGGCATGGCCACCAAAGATACCGATTTTGTGGAAAAGATTTTCACCGCTTCCACTCACGATTATATGCTCATCTTTACCAATAATGCCCGTTGCTACTGGCTCAAAGTCTATGAGCTGCCCGAGGGTGACCGCACGGCGCGCGGTAAAGATATTGTCAATTTGATCGATCTCCAGCCCGGTGACTCCATTGCCGCCGTGGTGCCGGTGCGCCATTTTGACGATGAACACTTTGTGATCACCGCCACCGAGCAGGGTATTATCAACCGCCGCTCGCTCATGGCTTATTCTAACCCGCGCTCTAAAGGCATTATTGCTACCGGTCTCACCGAGGGCGATCGCATCATTGATGTGCAGATTTCCAACGGCAAGTCCGATGTCATTATTACCACCCGCTATGGCAAAGCCATTCGCTTTAATGAGCAGGAAATTCGCGAGACCGGCCGCACCTCTGTCGGCGTGCGCGCCATTACTCTTGGCGATGACACTACTTACGGCCCCGATGGCGTAGTGGCTATGCAAGTGGTGGCTGATGCCAGCAAAGATCTGTTGAGCGTTTGCGAAAACGGTTACGGCAAGCGCACGCCCATTGCCGAATATCCGCAGCAGCACCGCGGCGGCCAGGGGCGCATTGCCATTAAACTCAGCGAGCGCAACGGCGGCCTGGTGGGCGTGGTGGCCTGCGAAGAGGGCGAAGACCTCATGATTATGGCCGACAACGGCATAGTTATCCGCACACCTATCGAAGATATTCGCTCCATCGGCCGCAATACTCAGGGCGTGCGTCTCATCAATATCAATAACAAAGATGAAGACAAATTAGCCAAGGTGGTGGCTGTGGTCACTGTCGATCGTGAGCCGGAAGAGCCTGAAGAGCCTGAAGAAGTAAGCGCTAATGAAGGCGGAGAAATTCCGGAAGGTGAGGCGGAAGCCAGTGCAAATGGCGAAAAACCCATTGAAGATACAGATGAATCTTCCAGTGAAGAATTAGCTTCGGATGCTACCCCCGCTAATGAAGAATAATATGCTACGCTCTCTTTTCCTGGCGCTTTTTTTAACCTTAACGCTTGCTGCTTGCCAGGAAGAGCGGGTGAGCATAGCTCTGGCTGATATTGAAGAGCTCATGTCTCAGGGGTCTGCACCCTCTTATAAAGCTGCCGAAAAATTGGCCTATGATACGCTGAAAAAGCTTAAAGCCAATAATAGCCCGGCTGCCATAGAAGAGCGGCGCACGGTGCTCAGGGCACTTATTGAAATTAAACTTAAATTTCGCCAGGATCCCCAGGCGGCAGTTGATTTACTTAAGCAGCTTGCCGCTATTGCCGGCCCGGAAGAGCGCTATAAAATAAAGCTCTCTATGGCTAATCTCTTTGAAAATGAACTGGGCCTTATCACTGAGGCAGTTTTTGTTTTGCAAGAGGTTATCGCCACCGCCGAAAAAGAGGGGCGCGATGATTTGGATGAGAATTATTATCGGTTGATAAAAGATCTTTTTGCTCTCCGCAAATATGAGCAGTGCCGCGAAGCTGTGCATCAACTTTCTCTTAAATGTCCTGATTCGCCCTATTTGGTGCGTAGCCGCCTTATTGAGGCCAATAGCTTTTTTATTCAGGAAGAATATCATAAAGCTATAGCTTTGCACCGCGCTCTTTTGGAGGAGCCATTGACGCCGGAAGAGCAGGGCACGGTTTATTTTGAACTTGGCAGCTCCTACCAGATGTTAAATGAACAAAAAGAGGCCCTAGGTTATTATAAACTGGCTCTAAAAGGGCATAAGAACCCGCAAATGGTGCAAAATCACATTAGCTATATGCAAATTTTGCTGGATAACGCCAATGTGGAAAAGCAAATCCGCCGTTCCAAGTTGGAACAGGCTTATCTGGAGCGGGCCTCGCCGGAAAATGAGCACGAGATGCGCCTCATTAGGTAGTCTTGCTGATCTTTTCGGTAAAATACTTGAATAAATTATATTATTTTGCTAAAATAGTGCAGCTTTTTGTGGGAGGCGATTATGCGTATTACCAAGCTGTTAGGAATCTTAACTGCCAGCCTGCTCCTTGTTTCCTGTGCCAAAAAAGAGGCCGAAAGGGTGCCGGAAGACGCTTTGCAAGTTAAAACCGCAGATCCAGCTTCCGTTGATATACCAGCCGATGAGCCGGGTGATAAGCCAGGTGATAATGGGCCGTTAGATAACGAGCATACCGATGAACAGTTGGAAATTCCTGATAATTTACCGGATGTTATTGAGCCGGATGAAGATGAGCCGGAAGAGCCGGAAGTCGATCCAACTCTCAACATAGATGCTTACACTGAAGAGCCGCCGGCACCGGAGGGCGCTTCGTGTATTCTTGATTATGGCTTTAGATACGATAACATGACGCTGGAAAACTTGGCTTATATGTTGCCAACGCCGCGTATTATTTGGGATAGCGCCTGGCAAGGTGAGCCGGAGCCCGTTAATCTTACCCCGGATAGTGACCGGATTGCCTACCCCGAAGAGGAACCGCCGGCTTATTATCTCTTAAAAATGCGCCGCGGTTTTCATAAAGCGGCTACCAGCCTGATTATGCCGGCTTATACTGATACCTTGCCTCTTTTTGACCGCGCCGCCGCTTGGAATGATGATGAAGAGCGTTGTTATATTTATCCGCAGTGGGCTTCTCAGGGGGGCGATAGCTTAACTCAGGATAAAGCCTATGATCTTTATGTGAAAATTGCCGAGCTTACCGTTGGTGTGACTTTGAACCAAGCGGCCGAGCGGCGTAATGTAATTGGTATTCGCGGTGCTCACCCGGGGCAATTCTTTTACAACGGCGATGGGCCGAACCGCTTTAATGATACCATTGTTTTGCTTTGGAAAGATAAGGCCGGTAAAAAGTATGTGCGTGAATTTCCCGTGAATACCAATACCGGTGTGCAAAAAACGCGCAAGAGCGGCCAGGCTTCCGCCCTAAAAGCCAACCGCCATTATCGCTATAAAAACGGCACGCACAAAGGTTATAATGCTCTGCAAATTAATGAGTACAGTTATAATACCCGCGACGATGCCAACAACAACGGCCACATTGATAACGACCGCAACGGCTGGCTCTCGCCGCGTGATAATCCTCAGGATTACGACCGCACCGGTAGCGGCCACAATATTCACTATGGTAAAGCTACAGCTCTTGAGACTTCGCCGGTGAGCAATTGGTCGGCCGGTTGCCAGGTTATCCCCGGTGTGGAAAACTGGACCATGTTTATTACCAATGCCTGGACAGGGAGCGGCGCGGCCGTAGATTATTATCTGGTTGATGCCCGCGATATTGATAAGCGCGTTTTTACAGACTGCTCGCCGGATGGCAGCCATGACTGCCCATTCCCGATAGTTTTTACAAATGGCTCATTTAGTGCCAGCGGTACTTTAAGCGGCAATGCCCCGGATAATGCTTTTGATGCCTATAACTGCGCTCCTGATACCAATGAATCCGGCCCGGAAGCTGTCTATTTCTTCACTTGGGACGGTAGCAGCACAGCTAAAAAGGAGCTTACGGTGACTGTCTCCAGCGCCGACGGCGACCCGGATATCCACCTCTTAAATGCCGATGACGTAAATGATTGTATTACCCGCCATGATAAAACTTTTACGGCGACAATAGACCCCGGCCGCTATTTTATTATTGTTGATACTTATGTGCGGAGTAGCGGCGAAGTGCGCGAAGGTAGCTACGAACTTACCGTTTCTTTGAAATAAGATTTTTCCCACAGCAGCCGCTATAATAAAAAGCAAAAACTAAAGAATAAGCAGAATTGTTGCGCAAAAACTAAAAAATAACTATTATACGCGCGGATTTTGTGGGGAGAGGAGTCCTTTATGGCCGGTCGTCGTCACAAGCAAGATGAGTTACGTTGTTCATTCTGCGGCAAAGAGCAGGCCGAAGTGCGCAAACTGGTGGCCGGCCCGGAAGTGAGCATTTGCAACGAATGTATTAAAATATGCGTAGATATGCTGGCTGAAGAGTTTGCTCCCCACCCAAAGCAAGATACAGAGCTGCATCTCTTTTTGCCCCATGAAATAAAGGCCTATCTTGACCAATATGTCATTGGCCAGGAGCAGGCCAAAAAGGTGCTTTCGGTGGCTATTTATAACCATTATAAGCGCCTTATTTCCCAGGAGTCCGGGTCGGCCGACGATGTAGAAATCACTAAGTCCAATGTGCTGCTCTTGGGTCCTACCGGCACCGGCAAAACCCTTTTGGCCCAGACTTTGGCCCGCCTTTTAAATGTGCCGTTTACTATTGCCGATGTCACCACGCTAACCGAGGCCGGCTATGTGGGCGAAGATGTAGAAAATATCATTGCCAATCTGTTGGCAGCGGCCGACGGCGATGTGGAACGCACGAAGCAAGGCATTGTTTATATTGACGAAATTGATAAAATAGCCCGCCGCAGCGGCGACACGCCGGCCGCCACCCGCGATGTGGGCGGCGAAGGGGTGCAGCAGGGCCTTTTGAAGCTCATTGAAGGCACAGTAGCCATGGTGACCCCGCATGGCAAGCGCGGCCTCACTCAGGTGGAGACCATCCCCATTGATACGCGCAATATCCTCTTTATTTGCGGTGGTACTTTTCAGGGGCTGGAAGAGGTAATCAGCCGGCGTATAGGCCAGAAATCACTGGGTTTTGGCGCGAATTTAGAACAAGCGGAAAAGAAGAACAGCGGCGAAATTTTGAGCCATGTGGAAACCGAAGATTTGGTAAAATTCGGCATTATTCCCGAGCTCATCGGCCGCTTGCCGGTTATTGCCACTTTGGGTAATCTTAGCGAGCATGATTTGGAGCGCATTCTCACCGAGCCGAAAAATGCCCTCACCAAGCAATATGAGGCTCTTTTTGCCATGGAGAATGTAAAGCTTACTTTTACCAAAGCGGCTATTAAAGCTATTGCTAAAAAAGCTATGGGGCACCCGGCTTCAGCGCGGGCGCTAAGAGCGGTAATTGAAGAATATATGCTGGAAATTATGTATGAAACTCCTTTTGTCCCCGGGCTCAAGGAGTGCCAGATTGGCGCTGAAGTTTTTACCAAAAGAGAGCCACCTATCTTGATTTATAATAATCCTAAACGTCAAAGTGCCTGAAAGGAGAAACAATGGATCCCTTTGCCAAGCCGGATATGTTTTTTAAACGCGTTAATGAGCTTTTTGCCGAAAATACCCCTTTTGCCATAGCTACTGTTATTGAATCCGAGGGCTCCACACCGCGTAAATCGGGCGCCAAAATGCTTATAAGAGCCGATGGCAGCCACGAAGGCACGGTGGGTGGCGGCATTTTTGAAGACGAAACGGTAAAAGCGGCGCTAAATAGCCTGAAAACCATGGCTCCCACTATAGTTGGCGTGGATTTAAGCAAAGAGGGCGGCAAGTCGATGTGCGGCGGCGGCATGAAAGCTTATATCGAGCCTTATTCGCCTCTGCCCTGGCTCATTATCTTTGGGGCCGGTCATGTGGGGCTGGCTTGCATCAGCGTTTTTCATGCTCTAGGCTTTCGTATTGCCGTAGCTGAGGAATATGCGCCCGATTTAACGCCGGAAACGCGGCCCATGGTGGATATAGTAGTGCCCACTTTTGATACCGCCAAAATGGAAGAGCTGCCCTTTGGGCCCAATAGTTATGTGCTGGTTTGTACGCGCGGCCATGCTCACGACCTCGAGATGGCCACTTTTGCCATAAAGCATGAATTTGCTTATTTAGGCGTTATCGGTAGCAAGAGTAAATCCAAGTTTATTATGGATAATCTGCGCGCCGCTTCCCCGGATGAGGAGCGCCTAAGTAAAGTATATACGCCTATCGGCCTGCCCATCGGCTCGCAAACTCCGGCCGAAATAGCTGTGAGCCTGGCGGCGCAGATTATTGCTCTTCAGCATGGAAAAACGCTCTAAATATAAAGCCTTAGCCATTATTACCAGCGCCGGCAAAAGTTCGCGCATGGGGCAGCCCAAAGCGCTTTTGCCCTTTGACGAAAACCACACTTTTATTGAGCAGATAGTAGCTACTTACAGTGAGCAGAATATTGCCACTTTTGTGGTGACCAATGAGCTTCTGGCGCCTGCTTTGGCCCCTTTGGTGGCCGGGGCCGGCGGCTTTTTGGCCCCTTGTGCTAAGCCCGAGTGGCAGATGATCGATTCGCTGCGCTATGGTCTCTCCTGCCTGCCTGTGGCCAACCTGCCGCTCTTTATTCAGCCGGTGGATATGCCCTTTATCAGCGCGCCATTACTTAAGGCCATGCTAGAGCTGGTGGCCAAAAAGCCGGAGGCCTTTATTGTGCCGATGACTCCTGCCGGCCCCGGCCACCCGCTGCTTATCCCGCCGGGCCGCCTTAACTGGCTTAAAAGCCCGGCCACTGCTGGCGGCCTGAAAAAGGCACTTAGTGAGCTCAAAGAGCCGCCGCTCCCCCTGGCCTGGAGTGATAGCCGCCTGGCGCTTAATATCAATACGCCGGAAGATTATAAAAAATTAGGGCTTTAATTTACACTCCCAGCACCAATCCGCATTCCGGGCATTCTGCTCGCGCATCGGCCGGAGTAAAAGAGGTGCCGCAACCGGGGCAGGTAATGGGAGCGTCGCCATCCAGCTTTATTTCTTCATTGGCCGAAGGAGAATGGCAGCAGCAAGCAATTCCTTCTTTTTCCACACTTTTTTGAAAACGATCATTAAATATCTTTTGTACTCTTTCCAGCTCTTTGGGTTCACAGGCCAAAACACATGGTTGCTGGCCGTGGCAGTTGCAGCCGCCCTCGGCAGCCTGGATAGTGGTGGGAATATTGTAGCCAGCCAAAAGATCCTGACCTTCGCGGCAAGTGTCAATATAGCCCATGTGAATAACTACTACCTCCTTGCCCATGAGATAGCGATTCATTTCTATGGGGCTGGAACATATATCTGACTGCGGTTTTTCGGCAATTAAATCGGCATCGCAGTTTTTACAGTGGGTTATTCCTTCAACAAATTCACCTTTACATATTGGGCAATAGGGCATCTTTTCCTCCGTGGCGCCTTAAACAGCGTTGGCTACTTATATACCAATAAGACTCTCCGGCAAAGACTAAAAGGTTAGAATAGGTTTAGAACTCTCTGGTAAAAGCCATTTGATTTAGGGCTCTCAAAACAAGAACAAACTGGGGGCTCAAGAATTAATGGGGGGCAAAAATGAATGGGCTTGTTATTTCTCAATAAATAAGTTATTATTTCCGCATCACTTGGGCCAGAGGGCCGCTTTTTAAGGGGGCGCATGAAGATGCAGTATTTTCTAGTGCGCTACGTTAAAGCTTAAAAAGCAGAGGGGCGGCGCGCATTATAATGGATAGTCAGCTAAACATAAGCTATTTACCTGTTCATTTTTACTTGCGCTTTGCCGCTCCGGTGCGCGCCGATGTACCGCCCCTTTTTGTCTTGCGCAGCGTGCTGGGCAAGGAGCTTAGATCCATGTGCTGCCTGGCTCCCACTGCCAGTTGTCAAGAGTGCATGTATATTTGTATCATTTGGGCATAAAAACGGAATAAAAGGTTTAATGATGTATTGTGTTTTTTATAGATATTTTACTATAGAGCCAGATTATGAAGAAGGTAGTTGTTTACCACCTGAAATTAAAGAACTATTACATGGCGATGAACAGCTTAAAAAAATATATGGTTGTATAGAATCAATTTATACAAACACCTCTGTAAGTCGTGTTATTAGACATTATGTGGATACCGTGCCTGTTGTCTCCTAGCCTTTCTTGCTTTCCGTTTTTTGAAACAAAGACCTTGTTGGCAAACAATAATAGTAATTTTGCTTATATCTTAGATAGTAAAATACCTGTAGAATTTGTGGAAAAATTAAATACATCTAGTTGTTTTTATGATATTGCTAAGTCTATAGACAAACATTTAACAGTGCATATTAAAAGCATTATTAAAGAGTATGACTTTAATGATGAAAGCTATCCAGACAGTTCTGGTTTAAATGGAATTGTTAATCAAGAATATACCAACTTGTTGCAGCTTTGGCAACTATGCCATCAAGCAGAAAAAGAGATGTTAAATATTTGCCCTGCTTTAGTTTTTTCACAAACAGCTTCCCATAAGATGAGAATGATAATTGAGCAAATTCATCGGTATGTTTCTTTCTATAACAAGAAAGAAGTGCCATATCAAGTGATTGCATAAAAAAACCTGCATTAAATATTTTTCTTTGCTATCCTAGCTAAGGACTTAGGTTATGACCAAAAGAAGGTATACTTTGAAAGACAAAAAGATTTACAGTTTGCAAAACTTGGTGAATCAGCTCGGTGCTATGCCGATTACCAAACCGAATCTTATGATGTGGATTAATTCAATTCCGATTGTCCCCATTGAAGAAATGCCACATGCACCTCTGCTATTGTATGGCGATTTCCAATACATACTCTTATAATTGTGAGCTGAAAAACCCTCATTTAGGTCTGAACGCTTTGAACTGTGATCTCTCCCGCTAACACTGAAAACTACTACCTTTCGCCCCTCCATCAAAGAGAGATGGGCTCCGTTTAATTGTCTACTTGGAAGGGGACTGGTTACTATTTAATATCTCCTTCCACCAGCCGCCCAAACCTGCTATACTGCGCCGCCGGAGGAAGTCATGAGTAAGCGTATGTTCCCCATCGGTATGCAAACATTTAGTGATATTCGCGCGCGAGGTGCTATTTACATAGACAAGTCTGCGCTCATTTACAAGCTGGTAACCGAGGGCAAAGTCTATTTCCTCTCCCGGCCGCGCCGTTTCGGTAAAAGCCTTTTAATTTCCACCCTTGAAGCCTATTTTAAAGGGCAAAAAGAGCTTTTTAGCGGGCTTGCCATAGAAAAGCTGGAAAATGAGTGGATAAAATACCCGGTTTTTCGCTTTGATTTTAGTTACAAAAAATCGGCAACACCGGAGGGCCTTTCCAATTTAATGGACAATTTGCTCTCCGAATATGAGGCTCGCTATACTGTTCCCAAGGCTCCGGTGAATGATTATGCCCTAAGGCTAAAAAATCTCATCACTACTGCCCACGAACAAACAGGGCAACAAGTGGTGATTTTGATTGATGAATATGATGCGCCGCTTTTGGATACCATGGCCGATGCGGCCACCTTTAAAACGCTGCGCACCATGATGCGCGATTTTTACAGCCCCTTAAAAGCTGCCGATGCCCACCTAAAATTTATTTTTTTATCCGGCATTACCAAGTTCAGCCAGCTCAGTATTTTTAGCGAGCTCAATAATCTTAAAAATATCAGCATGAAAGATGAATATGCTGCTCTTTGCGGCATCACCAAAGAGGAGCTAAAAACGGCCTTGCAACCGGAAGTGGCAGAAATGGCCGCCAAGTTGCAAATTAGTTCTGAAGAGACTTATGAGCTGCTCAAAAATATGTATGACGGCTACCACTTTAGCAAAAATTCGCCGGATATTTTTAACCCCTTTAGCCTCTTAAATGCTTTGCAGGATAAAGATCTTAATCATTATTGGTATTCCACCGGCACGCCAACGCATCTCACCGAAATGGTTAGTAAATACACCCTGCGCCCCGAAGATTTGGAGGGCTTTTTGGCTGGGGAGATGGATTTTAATGTGCCCTTTGAAGGGGCTGAAACACCCATCCCGGCGCTTTACCAAAGCGGCTATTTAACTATAAAAAAATTCGATGGTTATGATTACATTCTGGGCTTTCCTAACGAAGAGGTTAGAGTGAGCTTTTTAAAGGGGCTCATGCCATATTATACCAAGAAGACAGCCAGCGAGAATAACTCTGTAATTCAGCGGAGTTTGCGCTTTTTGAGAAATCACGATATTGATAGTGCGCTCACTCTTTTGCGCTCATTTTTCAGCTCCATACCCTATAATGCCGAGCGCCAGGACGAAGCGCACTATAAAACCATTTTTTATCTTATTTTTACTTTAGCGAGCGAATACAGCGTGCGCACCGAAGAATGTACTGCCGCCGGCCGATCCGATGCCCTCATCGAGACAGAAGACACCATTTATCTCTTTGAATTTAAACTATCCGGCACAGCCGAAGAGGCGCTTAAGCAGATAGATGACAAAGGTTATGCCATAAAATATGCGGCTGGGGAGAAAAAAGTGGTTAAAATCGGCGTTAATTTTGATAAAGAGAAGCGCACTATCGAGCGCTGGGTAATTGGCTAAAATTTTCCCAAAAATCACCTACTATTTCTCACAGATAGGGCGCTAGAACCTACTAAAACGCAAGAGTTTTGCTGGCCATGAAGGGTGGGGCAGTAGTTTTATATAACTATAGGCTGTAGCAGGTGGTGCACGCTCACAGGCATGAAAAAGAAAGATTATTCAGCCTTTTGAAGTGCCTCTCTATAAATCCCCGCCATATCGTTACCAAAGCAGCAAAAAATAACCTTTTTCACCTTTTGGGCCGGATACTCGCGGACTTCCCGCACGGCAATAGCGGCGGCCTCCGCCCAGGGATAGCCGTAAACGCCGGTGGAAATCGCTGGGAAGGCGATAGAAGCGCAATTATTTTCCTCAGCTAGTTTAAGGCAATTTTGGTAGCAGGAGGCCAAAAGAGTCGGTTCTCCATGCCGGCCGTCACGATATACCGGCCCCGGAGTGTGAATGACAAACATGGCCGGGAGCCTAAAGCCCGGGGTGATTTTGGCCCCACCGGTCGCGCAGCCATTTAATGGAATGCAGGCTTGTAAAAGCTCCGGGCCGGCGGCACGATGAATGGCGCCATCGACTCCACCGCCGCCCAGTAGCGAGCAATTGGCGGCGTTTACGATGGCATCGACTTTTAGAGTGGTTATGTCGCCTTCGAGAACTTCGATGTCCAGCATGGTAAACTCCTGAAGGTTATTAGTCATGGCACCGCGGGGAGTATAGCAGGGGAAGGAAAGTGGGGGAAGGGGTGTTTTGAGTCGGCTGCAATTTGGAACAAGCAAGGGTAATGCATGGGAAGCTAATTAAGATAATTATACCGGCGCTGTTTGTCCTCTATTGTAATAAATTTCATTCGTGGGCTGGGGCGGAAGATTTTTTCATAGACATAACGGCGAATCTGGTTATCGAGGTCAGTTTTTAGGGCATTAAGGTAATACTTATCTTCATCATCATTTGAATACGCCCGCTGGAGCTCATGAATAACCGATAAAATCACATATTTTTCGGCATAATCATTGCTGTTCCGATAATCTTTTTTCCCATCATTTGTTAGTGAAAAAGTACCCAGATCTTTTCCATTGATAGTAGCTCCGGTGGGCGAAATCCTGAGCTTTTTCCAATCCCCATAATAAAAATATTCAGGAGCTTCATTTTTAAAAAATGGTAATTTTTTTATATTCATTTTTATTTTTTCTAACTGATCACCAGCCCAATTATTGGCATAAACATTAGGAAAAAAGCGTAAGGTGGCAGAGTCGAAAATTAACGCATGAATATCATTATCTTTCACCCCCAAATCAACGCCCAGTATCGACAAGTTAAATTTAAAATATTGTTGGCTAAAAAGAAGAATAAAGGCGTTTGATATTTCATGGCCGTTATTAATTTTTGTTAATCGCTCGTTGATATCACCTCCAGTTAGGTCTTGGCATTTGTTTTCTGGAATATGATAGCAAGCAAACATGATGTCGCCGCGTTCTTCTTTGCTTATTTCAATTTTTTCTCCTGTGTCATAAGAGTATCGCGCATTTTCGAGACGTGATTCAAAAAGGTGGTAAAAGAAATCATTTCTCTTTTTATCATTCAATTGGGCAATTACAGGACGAGAAGCAATAACGTTTCCGCTTTTAAGAGCATCAATATATTTCTTAGTTTCTGTCTCATCAAGACCTAACATTGTTTGTTTTTGCAAAAAGTATTGTTTAAGATAACGGGCAGTTTTAAATGCAGAGGTCAATTCCACATAATTATATTTAAGTTTCGCATTATTATCAATTCTAATCGCTTTATCTATAGATTTCTCTCTGCCCTCTTTCGTATTAAAATCAGTACCTGCATCAAATAATTCAAACATTAATTCTGTCAGGTTATCAAAATCGCTGTCTTCTGTTGCTATAATTTTGTTTGTACTTTTCCATCTGAGATCTTTAATTTGTCTAAGAGCCTTAATATATTTTTCTTCTTGAGACAGTTTATCTTTGGTTCTTGTATTTTTGCGCAAAAGGTCTTCAGCCAGGGTAGGAATCTCGTCTAAATTGCTTTCTGTGCTATTAATCGCCTTTTGAACCTTATAAAAGGCATCGATGTATTTTTCGTATTCCTCGTTTCGTTTCCTATCGTCTTCCGGTTCTCTCAGCGAAGTGGCAAGATAAACCAAAGCCCTCGCTTGCCTATCTTCAGGTTTATTAATTTTTTCGTCTTTAAGATCAACATAGTAAATCCGTCCATGTTTATAAATAAACATTGTGTGATAGTTATCGCTGGCATAACCTAAAACAGCATCCTCTTCTTTATAGTGGAAGGGGTCAAAATACATGAAAATTTGTACTCTGTCTTTACCTGTATTTTCTTCACCTGTATTTGTATCGCGTACGTTTTTATAAAATTCTTTGTTGTCTCCTTTAAAAGGAAGGCCACTGTCACCGATTCGTATTTTCCATTTCTCTTTTTTGCTGCTAATGACCAGAGAATCGCGGTAAAACATATCATCTTTATTTTCATTAATCTCCAAATCATCCAAAATAGCGGCGTTGCCAGCAATTTTTAAATCAAGCAGCAGCCATTTCAACCTGTAAGTATTAAAATATTCACCTACTTCTGTTTTAATTTGTTCGCCAGTGATATTATTGAGAACTTTTTCAGCCATTTTCTGGGCATCAGTGAGAATCCCTAATTCAACAGCATAATCCCTGGCTTTTTGTTCATAAACATCGGTTACAATCCTTATGCGGCCAACATTATCAGAATTATTACCTTCGGCATCCGCACGTATCTCGACTGTGCCCAAATTAGTACTGCCCAAAATCTCAACTTTAAAGCCATCATCACCGTTTTTATTGCTTTTATTCAGGTCAATACCAGCTTTTACTTCATAGGTTCTGATTGCGATATATGGGCCATCCTTACCTTCAAAAACTTGAAGAAAATCCAAACGACGTTTAGCGGTCACCAGCTTCATCTCGTTTTTAATTTTTGTGATGGAAATATGGGTGTCGTATGTTTTGGATTGACGGAGTCCTAATGAAAAAGGCAGACTCTTGTATATGATGGCTTTAATATCATCTAAAGAGCAGCCGGTTAGGCAAAAAGCACATAGCAGAAGTAAGGAGAATTTAGTGGTTGCTGAGTTAGTTTTATACATTTTGTTCACCACCTTAATCATTTAGGTTTATTTCAACATGGTCATAATCGGAATGTGTAGCTACGAATTCTTCCAGGCTAGTTAAAAATGTACCATAAATATTAGTCTCTTCTAAGTTTTTCTTGAAAAGAAATCCGTTGTCTTCATCGATAATTTGCTTTTCAAATTCTTTTTGAATTTCCGGTTTTATCTTTTTTATCTGATCGTCAGGTGTCATAGTATTGGTTATTAAATCTTTGTTGTAGTTTATTATTGAGCCAGCCTGAAGTATTTTTATTGGCTTTGATTCCATTGTATATACCGGTATAACATCTGTTATATTTACTTTGACATTAAATGGTAGGTCAGATGAATTTTTTTGGTAATCAAAAACAAGAGTTTTTGTGTCTCTGCTACTTCTTTCTTTATTTATTACCAAACTTTCAATATCGGCAAATGAGATCTCAGCTTTACCTTTAATGAGGTATATATATATCTCCTTAGTATATTCAGAATTCGCAATAATAGTATCCCGTGATTCTTCTTGAACGATAAATTTATTGAAACTAATTTCTTGAAATATAAGTTCCTGCTTCTGCAGATCGGCCAAATTGAATTCTTCAAACATATTCTGAGAATTAATATAGCAGGCTATTCCAAATGGCACTAAAAATGCCAGAACAAGGCAAATAATTGTTGAAATAATAATTCGCTTAATTGAAAAAAGTTTTTTAATACTCTTGGGAACCATTGGCTTGCGTGATAATACGCCAAGAGTAATAATAAGGACAATAAAAATAAACGCTATAGCCCATGTAATCAGGTAATACTTATTAATATCAGTGGTGTTCATTTTGCATATACTCCATAAGACTCAAGTCTTTCTGTAATATCCTCGAATTCTTTTTGATTATTTTTATCTCGTTTAGTTTCTGCCAATTGTATGGCATTGAGAGTTTTACCTCCCTCAGTAATTGTAGCATGTACATTGGCACCATACATGCGCAGATATTCCATAGCCTTGTAATCTTTATTATAAGCGGCGGCATAAAGAAAAGCTGTCCAGCCTGATTTGTCTTTGCGCTCGAGGCAATTGGGATCGTTTTTCAGCAATATCGGCAGATAGTTCAAGATAATGTCCGGAGGCGCATGGTGTGCCAGAAGTCTTATAATAGTTGCTTCACCCTCATTTTTGCCAAAATTTGCACCAAGCTTTTTAGTGAGTGCATTGAATATACTGCGAGCTGTCGTTTCTTCATTCGTGGTTTGTCCCTTGTCCAGATTTTCGATAGCATACATCAAAGCTGTTTTATTTTGAGTGTTTTTGATAGTTATATCGGCACCTTTTTTAAGAAGGTGTTCTGTCAGTATTAGATCGCCTCTCTCCACGGCAAGAATCAGCGCAGTAGAACCGGACATCTCACCGCCACGTACTTGTTCATTGATATCGGCGTCAGATAAGGCATCAATAATGTTCTTTCTATATATACTGAGACTATTATCAAATTTACCTTTATCCTGGATTTCAAAAGCTGCGGTATAAAGTAAAGGAGTAAACTGGCCATTTTTGTATTGCTTTGTTTTTTTTGTAAGGTTTCTGTCTTTTTTTATAAAATCCTCGATATAATTATGCGAATTAAAATCTTCGTTAAGTTCAACTTCTATTGCCGTAAAAATTGATTTGCCGAGCTGGCGATTCTCATTAATAAGTTTTTTGATAATGTAGCTACGCTTGTTGCTAAAGGCATAATCAATAGCATTTTGGCCCTTGCTGTCTTCCTTGTATAAACCGGCTCCATAATTGATCAGCATTTCAATTATATCATCGTTGTCAGCCATATGAATTGGCCGCGTTCCGTCTTTTTTGTTTATTGGCTCATCCAAGCCTCTATGTTGAAATTTATTTTGTTTGTCAAATAAAATCTTTAATACGCACTTGCGATCGGAAGCATCTGGTTTTTGTTGAACATCAGGTGTACCTACTATTGCCGCATAAACAAAAGGATCAACCGGAGTCTGCTTGTCACCGATTCTTTTTGATATATCAGCGCTGTTTGGCATACGATCCAACCATTTGTTGAGCCAATCCTTGGCATCACTCTTGTCGCATCCATATTTAAAGGCATAATCGATCAAAGAAAAAATTGATTCTGAGCTTCCGATATCATTTTGCGGAGTAGCGGGTATATTTTTTTCCAAGATATGATTTACAACATCTCTACGATCAAATTTTAAAGCATAATCAAGGACATTTTTGCCTTCAGTAGTCCGCTCTTGCCAGGATATTTTGATTTCACCATTATCAGTACAGCTATCTTCAGTATATCCGTCAAGAAGCTGAATGACTTTATCAAAGGCACCATTTATCTCAAAAACTTTATTGTTGTCCTCATGCTTTTTTATCAGAATGTGAACCAAATTTTCTTTTATACTATTACGGCATTTCGAGTCCGAGTTCTTGACTGAAGCTGAATTTGGAGTCTTGAGTATACGATTACTTTTATCTTTACAGATTATTTCTCTAAATTCATTATCTTGCGGCAACTTGTGACCGTCGTCCAGCCGAAAGCCAAGGTAGGCTGCCATATCGTTTTCACAGTTCTCCGCCTTGTAATCCAGGGCACTTTTGCCACACTCCGTCTTAAAATCACACTTGGCGGGAGCATCTTGTTTTCGCAGGTCACCGCCATTTTGTACAAAGGTGTTATAGAGATCTTCATAATTCTTTTTGGCGACATAATGGAATGGTGAATATTTGTGCTGGCCTTTTATGCCAGGGAACTGATTGTTTTTCTGGAGATAGTTTGGGTCAGCATGGTGCTTTATCAATAGATTAATTATTTCTTCTCTCTCTCTCTTTTCTTGGTCATTCTCACTATTAAGCTTAATGATTGCCATTAGAAGCTGCGTGAACTCTCCGGACATTTGGTTATCTGTCCCTGTTATTTGTAATGGGTTGTTGTTTAGGTTATCAAGCTTTTCATACTCAAGGTCAAGGAGTTGTTTAATAGCTGTTTTGATAAAGGATTCCCTGCCAGATGTTTGTTTGGTTTCATCATAATCAAAGAATAAAGTATTTAGTACTGATGTTTTGGCAAGTTGGCCAGATTTTCCGGATATCGGTCCAACCTTGGCATTTATACAATCGCCTTCCCCTTTACATTTTTCAAAAATCTTATCAAATATGTTGCTGTTTCCTGTCGCTTCTCCGATTTGCGCTGCCAGATAAAGCGGTGTATAAGTTATTCCATCAATAAGCGTTTTATCTGTTTCAGCCTTATGAGTGATTAATTTATCTATTAAACCATAATCATTAGCCTGTTTGTTGGAAGAAAGCTTATAATAAAGCTTATATAAAAGGTAGGTTAGGGCCGTGTATTTAATTCCGCCGACACTTAGCTCATTGTCTACATTGATATTCTTTTTATTACTAGCTTCAACTTGCCCCTCATCTAAAAATTTGTCAATATTGTCTAATAATCCTTTCTCTGGCTGTTTTCCTGAATCGACAATAGATTTAATCAAATAAGAAAATGGTGCTGCGCTTATTCGTGTTTTGCTGTCTGAGATAGTGGTTTCTATTGAAGCGGTTCCTTTTTCACGGTCAAGTATGAGGTCAATGATTCTTGGATCGTTGGTATAACAGGCAGCAAACAGTGGGGTTAATTGCTTGAAGTCTGAACCAAACTCTTTACTAATTAGGTCCTCCCTGGCATAGTGCTTACTACCAATATAGGTATTAACGTCTGCACCTTCTTGGATGGCTTGGTCAATGATGCGATAATTTTTATGAAGAATAAGGTTAATAAGGATTATTTGTTTATATTTGAGATTATAAAAAACATACGGAAGCATTGCCTCTATAAGATCGTCATCACCTTGTTCAATGGCATAGTCGATTGGAAGATAATTATACTGATCCGGTGTGGTGAGCTCTTCCCGCAGATCGTCTATCAGATTTGTTTGATCTTCCTTGTCATCTTCTTTATCTTTTATATCTTTTATACGTTTGTCCATGAGGACTTTATGATATTTATCTATCTCAGGTAAATTATTGTGATATTTCTCGGAAATATCTTGGAAAGTACATCCGGTTGTTGCTTTGAAGAAATTAAAAAAGTCACACCCCAAGGCCGACGCTTTCCCCGTAAAGGCCAAACATATAATGATTGTCAGTAAAATTATCCGCATCTAAACTTTTCCTTCCTGAGTGTATCTATCCTGTATTGACGCATTATAGTCTCTCATTAAGAAGCAAAGCCCAATAAATTGGCGCGATAAATTATATGAAATCTTCTATAATTAAATAAACTTACTGAACTGAACATTACCAGCCCCTTATGGCTAAAAACCGTAAAAAAAACTAGCGAATCGGTTTGGGGCTGTCAAGCGGAAAATTGGGTATTTGACAACCAATTAATTCTTGGACACGCTTGTCTCATGAACTTTTCCCTCAAACCATTGTTAGAACCGGCTAACTGCTCCAATGTCAGCCAAGCTCTCCTCACGAATATAAAAGGGTGGGACTATCAAATTACGATAGTGCAAAGAAGAAAAATAAAAAAAATGATTCTCGTCCCCAAAATGCCAAGCAGTGGCTCTAGGCCGGTGGACTAGCATTTGGGCTGTGGCCACTTGCCAGGAATTAGCAAATTTACCCGAGTTTTTTCACAGAGGCCCTTAAAGAGCCTATCAGCAGGCCATTTTTTCTGCTATACTGCGCCGCCGGGAGGAAGTCATGAGCGAGCGTATGTTCCCCATCGGTATGCAAACATTTGGAGATATTCGCCGGCGCGAAGCTATTTATATTGATAAAACAGATCTCATTTATCAGCTGGTGACAGAGGGCAAAGTCTATTTTTTCTCCCGGCCGCGCCGTTTCGGTAAAAGCCTTTTAATTTCTACACTTGAGGCCTATTTTAAAGGGCAAAAGGAACTTTTTAAGGGCCTAGCCATGGAAAAACTGGAGAAGGAATGGCTAGAATACCCGGTTTTTCGCTTTGACCTCTCCGGCTCAAAATATACCGATTTGGCAATGCTCCAGGAAAGCCTGAATTTTATTCTGGCTAAATATGAGAACATTTATGGCCGGGCCCCAAATGCTGAAAAGCCGAGCACCCGCCTCAAATGGCTTATCGAAAGTGCCCATGCCAAAACTGGCAGGCAAGTTGTTGTTTTAGTTGATGAATACGACGCGCCGCTCCTTGATACGCTGGTTGATGATGCCACATTTAAAGAAATGCGCACTATGTTGCGTGACTTCTATAGCCCCTTAAAATCGGAAGATGCCAATTTGCAATTTGTTTTTTTGACCGGCATCAGCAAATTCAGCCAGCTCTCCATCTTCAGCGAGCTCAATAATTTAACCAATATTTCCATGAATAACGAATTTGCCGCCCTCTGTGGTATCACCAAAGAGGAGCTGAGCGAGCAGCTAGAGCCGGAAATAGCTAACCTGGCCAAAGCTCTTGGCATTACTCCGGCGTCAGCTCTTTCCCGGCTAAAAAAGAATTACGACGGCTACCACTTTACTGCCAAAAGTCCGGATGTTTTTAACCCTTTTAGCCTTTTAAACAGCCTCAAGGATAAAGAATTTAAAAATTATTGGTATTCCACCGGCACGCCGACTCATCTCACCGAAATGCTTAGTAAATACACCCTGCGCCCCGAAGATTTGGAGGGCTTTTTGGCCGGGGAGATGGATTTTAATGTGCCCTTCGATGGGGCTGAAACGCCCATCCCGGCGCTTTACCAGAGCGGTTATTTAACCATAAAAAGCTGCAGGCGCAATTTATATACTCTGGGCTTTCCCAATGAAGAGGTGCGTGTCAGCTTTATTAAAGGACTCATGCCTTATTATACCAAAACTTCGCTCTCCCAGAACAGCTCTTTTATTGTGCATTTAATGGACGCTCTGGATAATTGCGCCATCGATAGTGCGCTCACTCTCTTGCGCTCATTTTTCAGCTCCATACCCTATAATGCTGAGCGCCAGGACGAAGCGCATTATAAAACCATTTTTTACCTCATTTTTACCCTGGCCAGCGAATACAGCGTGCGCACCGAGGAATGCACTGCCGCCGGCCGATCCGATGCCCTCATCGAGACGGAAGACACCATTTATCTTTTTGAATTTAAACTATCCGGCACAGCCGAAGAAGCTTTAAAGCAAATAGATGACAAAGGTTATGCCATAAAATACGAAGCCGGAGAGAAAAAGGTGGTTAAAATCGGCGTTAATTTTGATAAAGAGAAGCGCACTATCGAGCGCTGGGTAATTGGCTAAAATTTTCCCCAAAATCACCTACTATTTCTCACAGATAGGGCGCTAGAACCTACTAAAACGCACGAGTTTTGCTGGCCATGAAGGGTGGGGGAGAGCAGTGCCCAAAGGTACTGGAGTTTTAATGAGAAATCATTAATTTTCGCTTATTACTAAAAGGTGAGCGCCAGATTCAAGGAGCCGGATTTTTTGCCGATAACCGGATAAACAGCCATTTGATGCTGTTTTTTTAAATCCTCGAGCCGATGTTTGGTTTTCACTTCAAAAACAGTGAAGACAATAGAGCCGGCAATAGCTGCGCCGCCCAGAATCATCATAGTTACCCCCGGGACACCTAAATCTGCATCACCTAAACTGGTGGCGAGTAACATTCCGGTGCCGGCAGTAAGAACGAGCGCGCCGGGAATCGCCAGAGCAACCCTACCGGCATGAAAGCCCTTCTTTTTCTTTTCATAACGGGCAATTATAGATTCGGTAACCTCTTGGTTAGCTTCGCCTTTTACACAGCGAATTGAGAGATGAGTATCCTTGCTACCGCTGTTTACAGCTACATTGTTGGTATCTACATAGAGCCCATAGGCTTTTAGAGCGCCTTTTTCGGTGCTTGACCAGAAATAAGCGGCAGTTTCAAAAGGTGTGCAACCGTGGCGGTCGCAGTAGCCGGCGGGTTTAGCTCCGAAGCCGGAGGTATTTTTTCCGCCTTCCCATGATGTATCTCTAAGCTTTTCTGAACCTTTTACCCCTTTGCCAACCATGCCGTAAAGAGAGTCAAATTCCGCTTTTGAAGGCAGGTGCCAGCCACTTGGGCACACTCTTTGGGCATCTTCCCAATTATATAAATAAGCAAATTTTTCTATATCTTTAGTGGGTTTGTAATTTATCTTATCATCAAGATAGCGCATATTTTCCGTTATCCATATTCTGCCGCCAATGTTGGCAGTTTTATATCTGTTGCCGTCACGCGGATCGGTAAAGCCGAAGACATCGCTATCTTCCTCAAAGTTTTTGATGCAGCGAACCGAAAGCCTTTCGGTTGTTTGATTATTGCATTTTTGGGCGGAAACACTCTCCGGCAATACCGAAAAAGAGAAGGCGTTGATACCGTCGCTATCACACTCGGTGCTGGTCCAGAAGTAAGCGCCGGAACCAAACATGACATAGCTGCCGGATTCGCTGTAGCCAGAGGGCAGTGCCCCGAAACCTGATTCGTTCTTCCCACCTTCCCAGCTTTCATGGCGGAGATTTATAGCGCCTTCTTTACCGTCTCCGACATTGCTTAAAAGTCTGGCATATTCTACTCTGGTTGGCAAATGCCAGCCGACCGGGCAAACTTTCTGCGCATCACCGTAGGCATATAAACAGCCGTTATCTTTCACGGACGCACCATGGCGGCTATCGACGCTGCAGGAGATATTTTCGCTAATATACTTCATATGTTCGGCCAGCCAAGTCCCGCCGCCGATTTTTACTGTTTTGTAAGTGTTGCCGTCGCGACTGTCGGTAAAGGTACCGTATTCCTGCGCCAGAGCCGGAGAAGCAAATGACAAGACAGCCAAACAAATTGCTGCTTTTAGCCCTAAATTAACCATATGGCCTCCTTTAGTTTCTCTTTGGAAAAAATGCGCCTGTATAGGCGCAAAACAAGCGAAATTATTGAAAAAATATGAAAAAAGTACTTGAAAAAAACTTGGAAATGTGTTAGAACTGAACTGAACTGAACTGAACTGAACTGAACTTATTAAAAGCCCTTACGAGAAAGACAAAAGCAGGGCGCAAGCTAATATAGATAGCAATTAATTGCAAGCACTTTTCCTTTTTGTGGTGAGCGAAAGCGGATATTTGATATTTGCTCTTGGTGCTTATAAGGCGCAGAAGTTATAGACGTCGGCAGCTTTACATTCTTTACCGTCGGCACAGCCAAGGGAATTATCGCCATCTTTGGTGCAGAGTTTGTGGCAAACATTGCCTTTTATACAGACCAGCCCTTTAGCGCAAGCGTTTGCAATATCACAGGCTTCACCAACTTGCTTAGTGCCAGCTTTTATAGCAGTCAAAGAATCGCCTATTGGTTGGCATGTTTCAGAGAGAGAAGCGTCATCGCTATATTCCCCATTGGCGCTAACAGTGTAAGTGCATTTCTTTTTGCATACACCCACATTGGGTTTAATGATTGCACAAATGTCATTATCGCCCTCACAATCATTGCTAGTGGTGCAAGTACCAGAGATAGGCATGTCTCCAACGCAAGCACCTGTGCCCAAAAAATAGCTGTCAGGGCCAACGCTATATAGCGGCTCGCAATATTGGTTGTCATTGCACTCCGTTTTGCCATAATAGTCGGTGCATTTTTTGGAAAAAGTTGAAAAAAAGACTTGACAACCGATTATAGATCTAGCACCCTTGCTTGATTAACCATTGCCCGTCCTCCATAGCACCAGAAACAAGACGATTTTACCTAGTGTATTGGGCCTAGGCAATACCCAATCTATATTAATTTGTATTTAAAATTTTATAGCCTATGAGCCAGCGCCACGGCAATGGCCAGAGCATCGGAAGCATCTTTGGTTTTGATAGGCGGCAGGCCCAGCAAAATAGAAATCATTTCGCTCACCTGCTCTTTGCTGGCGTTACCGTTGCCCACAGCCGCTTTTTTTACCGCTGTGGGCGCAATTTCGCTGATTTGCACCCCGGCTTGTTCCATAGCCAGCATAATGACGCCGCGCACATGGCCCAAAACCAGGGCGCTGTGAGTATTTTCGGCATGAAAAATGGCTTCTACAGCTCCGGTCTCCGGCTGAAAGCGCTCAATAACAGCGCCGATTTTGGTATAAAGATTGGCCAGGCGGGCGGGGAGAGGAGTCTTTGTGCTCATGTTGATGACTCCATAGCCCAGGCACTTTATCTGGCTGCGCGGCGCGAGTTGCACTACGCCCCAGCCGCAGTGAATAGAACCGGGATCAATACCGAGTAATATGGGATAAGAGGGGAGGCTAGCCACGGCTATCAGGCGTTTTGCAGCCTTTCGAGCTCTTCTTCGTCGATGTCAAAGTTGGCATAGACATTACTGACATCGTCACATTCTTCCAGCTTATCGATGAGCTTTAAGTTGTTGGCTGCATCTTTGCCGGTGACTTTAACGGTGTTGTCGGGCACGCGGGTGACTTCGGCCGAGATGTATTCCATCTTTTTGGCATCAAAGCCTTCTTTGACATCCACAAAGCTGGCGACATCGGTGGTGACGGTGATTTGATCGTCTTCCTGGGCCACATCATCGGCGCCGAGGTCGAGAGCGATTTCCATCAGCTCATCTTCGCTGTATTTGGCGGCATCAAAGATGATTTGCCCGCATTGTTTAAACATATAGGCCACGCAGCCGGAGGCGCCCAAATTGCCGTTGGATTTGGAGAAAATCTGGCGCACATCGGAAGTGGTGCGGTTTTTGTTATCGGAAGTGGCTTCCACAAAAATAGCCACGCCGCCGGGGCCGTAACCTTCAAAGGTCATTTCTTCGATGGTTTCGCCCTCGAGTTCGCCGGTGCCTTTTTTGATGGCGCGGTCGATATTGTCGTTGGGCATGTTTTGCGCTTTAGCTGTGGCAATAGCGGTACGCAGGCGGGCATTGGAAGTGGGATCACCGCCACCAGAGCGGGCAGCGATGGTGATCTCGCGGATTAATTTGGTAAAGATTTTGCCGCGTTTGGCATCTGCGGCGCCTTTTCTGGCTTTAATGGTGCTCCATTTGTTATGACCTGACATTTAAGGTACTCCTTTAGTTTTAAAGCTTGAACCCTACCAAAGAGGGCAGGGTTGCATAGCATGGTTTAAGAATTAATTCAAGCGTTTCTTAGGGAAGAAAATGAGGAAAAAGGCAAAGAGCAGGAGAAAAGCGGTGTCGGCATGAGAAGTGGCATTGCAACCGCTTTTAACTTCTTTGGTGGTACTCTCTGCCGGTTCGCCTTTTGGTTTATAAACAGCGATATAGCCCTTTTTCTCTTTGATAATTTCGCCGCCACCCCAAGTGACTGTTAAAGTAACGGTATAGTCTCCGGGGGCGATGTATTCGTGAGTGGGGTTTTCTTCGCTGGAAATGGCCCCGGTGTCACCGAATTTCCACTTGTAACCGGTTATTTCTCCGCCCTTGGTGGTATTGGTAAAGGCGACTTTCAGCGGGGCATAACCGGCAGTCGGTGTGGCAGTGAAGTCCACGACCGGTTCAGTCGGCTTAATAATTTTGGCAGTGACATTTATTGCCGTGCTGTGGCCCATCTCACTATTAACAATAATCTGGTTGTTTAATTTGCCATCGCTGGCAGCGTCATTATTAATAGAGATAGTAACCACTTGTTCTTCGCCGACATTCAAAGTGCCGTCAAGCGGATTCATAAGCACCGGAGATTTGGTTTGCGCACTCCAGCGAACAGCCCGGCCGCCGCAATTGCGCACAGTGATGGTTTTGCTGGCAGAAGCGCCGTAAATGGATACATCGCCGAGATTTATTGCTTCCTCGGAAATGCAGGGATAACCGGGCAAGTCCGCTTTATTAAAATCAAAATAAAGCACATTGTGCCCGATTTCCAGCGGTGAACCGCTAGCCAAATTAACGGTGTCGGCCAGGACCTTCATGTAGCCCTTCATACCCCACTTCTCGCCGAGAATATTGCGAATAATGAAGAGCAGGCGGCCCTTGTCATCGGTTTCCCAGCCAACCAGCGTGACGGTGTAAACGCCGATAGAGGCCTCCTCGGCTTCCGGTTCATAGAGGCCGCTGGTATAATTTCCCATGCTGTTAAAGAAAGTCATGGTAATAGCCAGTGGGCCATGTTCGAGAAGAGCTTTTTTGAGAGTCTCCTTTGTGTGGGAACCCTGTAAATCGCAATTAGCGGCTTTAAGCTGCCGCTGAGCAATTTGGGCACAGTTATTGGTTGAACACTCCGGAGCTATGTTGTTAGCCGGAGTAGGTGCCAGAGATACACACTGTTCATCGGTGAGCCCGGTTGTTATGCGGCTGCAAATATTTTTAAAAAGCTGGCCGGCTATTGGTGAATCATTGCATTTTTCGCCGGCGTAGTAGCCACATTGATAAGTATATTGCTCGCTGAGATTGATATGATAGCCGGGCTCATTCAGTTGCGCGGCCATAGCTCCCTCGATAGCGGCATTTACTCCATGCTCCCAACACCTTGTTTCTTCCAGGGCACTGAGAGAAGCCACATGATTTTCAAAGGGAGGCAAAAAGTTTTTACCGCCGACATTTGTCCAGCTGAAGGCTGCGTCAGACACGGTGGCACTACCGGCTGCCGGCAAATATGCACTAAGCAAAGAGCTGATAAGCAAGATGTGGAAAGTCATGTGCGCCTCCTACAAAAAAATAATTATTTGCCACCGCCGATATTACCAAAGCGGAAAGAGATACCGACGTGCAAACCATGGTAACCTAAATCAAAGCGCATAGCGGCAGCTTTGCTGAAGTTCCAATAGGCACCGATCGAAGTTTCCCAATCGAAGTCCGCAGCGCTGTGACCGTTATAGCTACGTGCGGCCCAGAATCTTACACCAAAGAGGGTGCGGATATAGACGGTCCAAGCTTTGGTGAGGTAGAGCGAATAGCGCACGCCGCCCATAATACTTTGATAATAGGCGGTGGAATAGCCATAATCGCCATACCAAAGACCGAGAGTTGTACCAACTTCAATTTCAAAAGAATCGTTAAGAGCCGGAGCAAAGCCGTTGGGTACGATGGGAATATCGAGCCAGAGTGAAGGACCGACATACCACCAGTTGGCGCCCACGGTGACATCGAGAGTGAGCGGGCGGCCATGCTTTGTGCCTTTGGGCTCTTTTAAAGTCAGCTTGCTGCTTTTGCCTGAAGACTCGGAACTGCCGGAAGAAGAGGAGCTGGCAGAAGATTCCTCTTTGGTTTCTTCATCGGCATAAGCAGCGGGAGCAGCGAGTAACATAGCGGCTATTAAGGCCCATAACATTGATTTTTTCATAAAATCCTCCTAATTGTACCGAATGCGGTACGAGTTTACGCCACACCTTATAAACGAATTTTTCTATGGCCTCAATGAAAAAATTAGTTTTAAA
>JAEEML010000046.1 GCA_016283195.1 Deltaproteobacteria bacterium
AAATATAGCTAATTATTTGCAAAAAGCAGCTGTTGAAATTACCTGCACTGATTTTGCCGGCGCCTCTCAAAGCGTTAAAGAAAATGATTTTGTGTACTTTGACAGCCCCTATGTTCCCGAAAGCGCCACTGCCGATTTTACCGCTTATGCTAAAAATGGTTTTAAAACGGGAGACCATGAACGGCTTGCCACCTTATTTAAAGAGCTCGATCAAAAAGGGGCCAAGCTAATGCTCTCCAATAATGATGTAGAAATGGTGCGTGACCTTTATAGCGGCTATAAATTCAGCCATTTAAGCGTTAAGAGACTCATCAACCGCGAAGCGGCAAAGCGCCAAGGCAAAGAAGTTATTATTACTAATTATTGAGAGATATTATCATGTTGTTCCGCCCAAAGTGAACTAGGCGAATCCGCTACCTGTGAGGGCGAGAAATTGTAAAAATAGAGAACAGCAAGATGCCAATAATTTTCGGTAGTTGCCTAAATATGGCCCGCAATCGCCCCAAATTCAGCTTTTAAAAACTCCCCCAAAATGATACTTCACCAGGTGTGCGCCTTAACAGCACGCATGAGGTATTTCAGGATGATTATCTTTATAACCAGCAGTCCCTGTTTGGAAGGTGAAGCCGAGATAACAGGCATGAACGGCTTCTTGGATGACTTACGGGCGGCGGTGCCGGAAGGGGCAAAGGGGCTCTTTGTCACCGCCGCTCCCGATGATGAAGGGTATAGTGACTGGTGCGCCTATTCTATGAAAAATTCTCTGGAAATATCGGGCATTAGCTTTAATTCTTATGATTTGCTCGACCGGCGCACTGCCTCTGAGGCCGCCGCCTTGGTTAGCCGGAGCAATTTTATTATCTTGGGCGGCGGCCACACGCCCACCCAAAATGCCTTTTTTCAGGAAATAGAGTTAAAAAAGCTCTTAAAGGGCTTTAAAGGCGTCATCATGGGCATCAGCGCCGGCAGCATGAATCTGGCTAAAACCGTCTATTCCCACCCGGAAGAGCCGGGCGAGGCGGTAAGCCCGGAATATCAGCGCTTTTTGCCTGGCCTTAGCCTCACCACCTACCAAATTTGCCCGCATCTCCAGAAGGTGCGCTATAACATTTTAGACGGCCTCCGCCTTTTTGAAGATGTCATTTTTAAAGACAGCTTTGGCAATACCTTTTACGCCCTGCCCGATGGCAGCTATATCCGTCAGGAAAAAGGGCACGCCGTTCTGCGCGGCGAAGCCTATCTCATAAAAGATGGGGAGATGCGGGAAATCTGCCGGGAAGGCGGAGAAATTAAGTTAAAATAAGCCTAAATAATATCAATTAATTAGAATACCTGGCCGGAGAGTTTGCCGGTGACGGTGAGGCCGATGATAACATCGTTAGCAAAACCGGTATCTTTGCCTTTTTCCCGATAGAAGAAGAAATCATCGGTAACGCTAAAGCCGAGAGGCCCAATAACGTTAAGAATGAGTTTATTGTGCCAAGTGCCCTTAACTGTGGGGTTATCCACAAAATCGCTCATGAAGATATTGAGATTGGACTCGGCCATAAGGGTAAAGGGGCCAACTTCCGCCAAAGTAACGAGGTCCAAAGTATAACCGGTTTCCACACCAAAGACCACCGGGTCATTGGCATCTAAGAGCTCTTTTTGCCAGCCGCAGCCGATTTTGAACTCAAACGGTGTCCAGGGTTTCCAGCGCACACCAAGGGTGGCTGTTAGCTCCAAGTGGTGATAATCACGCGGGGCCGGTGTAATAGTGCCATCGGCAGCTTTGGTTTCACCGGGCTTCGTAAATTCCGATTCCAAAACCGCTTCGGCATAGGGCAGCGGAATGAACCAGGAAGGCATCATCTCTTTGAAGCCGTTATAGCGATAAAGAGCGGAGAAGGTCATTAAATCTTCGCTTTCCACATAAGGTTCGGCATCAACAGAGCTCATGCTGTAACGCAAAATAGCCTGAGCGGTAAAGAGGTGCAATGAAGAAACACCATCAGCCTTTAAATGCAGTAGGCCGCGCAAAGAGCGCTGCTCTGATCTCTGCAAGAGCGCCTGGTCATAGCCAATCTCATCTTTAACCGAGGTATCGGTGAAGCTTAATTGTCCCAATCCATAGAAATACCAGCGGGCTTTTCTCGCCAGATTGGGGAAATTTTTCACTGGGTCGATAGCTACCGGTTTTTTGCCGGTGTACATGGGATCATTAAGATGATCTCTTGTTAAATCGGCCATAGTAGGCGGTGTGGGGCTCTTGCGCGGTTTATAAACTTTGAGGCGGCCAGTAAAGGCAGACATATAACCCTTGCGCCCGCTGGCCAAGGATTCGGCCACGCCAACGGTAAAGCGATCATCACCGGCCGGAGCGCGGCCGTTGATGGTACCGGCAGCACAATCGGCACCGTAAATAACAATGCCGCTCTTGCCGTATTTGGCTTTTTCTTCATTAACCACAGCGCAGAGGCCCAAAATTTCGCCGCCTTTGAGTTTGGCGGTGTAAACAGCGCCGTTGTCGGAAATGCCGGCAAAAAGCTGGTGCTGGCTGATATTACCCTTGATGGGGAAATATTCGGGATTAACCATATTGCTGTCGAAAATCAAAATCTCGCTGCCGGTGGCATGGCGGGTGCTCTGAGCAATAAGTTCGCCAAATTGTTCGGCGCTCATCTCACCATTAATAGCGGCGACGCTCACCGGTTTATTCATCTCCTCGCAATAGGCTTTTACTTCGTTATCAAAAGTGCCGGCCAAGGTGCTGTCGGTTTTATCGGGGCTGATTTCAATGAGAGTGCTGTCGCCGCGCACCATTTTCCAGCCCTCTTCGGTGCCTTCAAATTCCAAAGAGAGTTTATTAAAGCCGGTGCCGTCGGCCGGAGCCGAGAAAATAGGAGCAGCATTATTATTCATCTCGATGCGGTAAGCCAGAGCATCGCCGCCCTCATAACCTGCAGCCAGCACCAAGTCAATATCGGCTACTGTGCGGGCCAGAGCAATGGTTTTGGCCGGAGCGGAGTTACCGTCATCAATATCGACAACGGCAATAACCAAATCGGCCCCTTTATCCTTGGCTTTAGCGGCTAGTTCTGAAGCGGCGTCATCAATTTTCTCAATGGTGAAATCCTCGGTGTTGGCTTTATCGGCCAGGCTATTCAGCTTATCGGCAGCAATACCCAGGAGGGCTATTTTCAAGCCGTTTTGCTCCACCATGCTGTAACCGTCTTCGCTGCGCAGGCCGGTATATTTGCCCTCTTTAGCCTTAATATTACTAATAAACATGGGGATTTTTTGGGCCTGAATCTCGCTGTAATAGGCTTTAAAAATTTCCGGATCGAGGTAAAAATCATAGCCGCCGGGGAGCACATAATCAAATTTGGCTTTGCCCCAAAGTTCGGCCAGTTCCTTGGCACCATCCGCCCCCCTTTCCAGAAAGCGGCGAGCCATGGGCGTGGGGCCCAGGAGGCTACCGGCAGAGATAACCAAACTGTTGCCCCGTTCGGCGGCGATAGTGCCTAGAATATTGGCATAGCTGGTCTCTTTTTTGCCCTCTTCGCAGCTAAGCGGAGCAATAGCGCCGTTTAAATCGGCTAAAAAGAGCAAATCAAGTTGGCCTTTTTTGCCGATTATGCGGCTGTAATCGCGTTTATTTTTCTTTTTGCCGTCTTTATCGGCAGCCGCCACCGCTTCGGTAGCCGGAGCTTCTTCGCTCACGGCATCGTTATTTTGGGCTTCGCTTGCGGCATCACTCACCGCGTCCGCCGCCTCAGCCTTGGCCGTTTCCGCTGCCGGATCAGCCACCTGACCCAGCAGGAACAATGAAATCACTAGCAATTCTTTCATCATCTTCACCTACCTTGTTAAAGGGTTTATTCTGTGCGGCCATCAGCGGCCGGAACATAAAATGGATGGGGATTTTTGGGCTGGTAGCCAAATTGCTCGGCCATCTCACCCACTATTTGCACATAAAAAGCACTGGGATTATAGCGATATATCGCTTTATAAGTGGCGCTGCCCGGCTCTATGGCTACGCCATTTTTAAAGCCGTGGCGGTGTAAATAATTGGCGCAGGAAGCTATAGCCTCAGGCCAATTGCCGAGATCAATAAAGCCGTCACCGTTTTCATCAACACCGTAAGCTTTGATACTTGATGGCATAAATTGCGGATAACCTATAGCCCCGGCATAACTGCCCATCACTGCGAGAACATCATGTTTTTCATAAAGCTTTATCAAAGTGGCCAGTTCATTAACTGCCCAGGCGCGGCGGCGCGGATAACCGATGGCAATGGTAGCGAGAGCATTAAGAGCCCGGTAGCGCCCTTTGTGGCGGCCAAAGCGCGTCTCCACTCCGATAAGGCCGGCTAGAGCCGCCTTATCAACGGCATATTTTTCACCTGCTGCTGCGAGCTCGCTTTGGTGCTCCTCTAAAAAAGCCATACCTTCCTTAAGGCGCTCCGGCTTTATAAATATATTGCGATAACGCTCATAAGTCATGGATTTTTCGGCAGGTTTAGTCATTTGCGGCACAACGTCATCGTAATAACCGGCGCGCTTATCAGCCGCGATTTTTTCCCACACTTCGGCCTGCACTCCGGCGGCGATAAGGGCCTTTTTAACTTCGTCATAGGCCCTAACCTCACTGCCGGTAAGAGCCTTAAAGCCCCCTTCCCTAATGGGTTTCGGCTCCTCATCGGCCCGGGCAAAGCCAACATAACCAATAAATATTATTAAGAAAATGCTTAAAAGTCGCATTAATAAATCCCTTTGGCGCCTAAATTCTCGGCACACCGGCTAGCGGCACATTACTACATCTAATCGCGCTCTTCTAGGTTATTTGTTATTGCAATTAAATTTATTATTCATTAAAAAGGCAGCATGAAATGGGCTAGTCGAACAAACCAGCTGCTTCTTGATTTGATTGTGCTTTCACTGGCCTATTGGCTCTCCTTCTTTATCCGCTTTGAAGGCGATTTACCTAAGCGCTTTATAACATTGCTCTTTTTTACCTGGCCTTATACGCTCATTTTAAAATTTCTGGTTCTCCACATCACCGGTGTTTTAAAAATTTCCTGGCGCTATATCTCCCTAAAAGATGTCCTGCGCATCGTCCTCGCCGCTTCGATATCCTGCGCCGTTTTGCTTTTAAGCCGCGCCCTATTCGGCGAGCTAACTCTGGCTTGGAAATATGCCCACTACGGCACCATTCCCTATGGCATTATTTTAATAGACTTTTTGCTCACCATTTTGGGGCTTTCCGGCATTAGATCATTGCGCCGCCTCGTTTCCGAGCACATAGAGCTGAAAAAAGTGCCCGATCTTCCGGAAAGGCGCGTTCTTTTGGTCGGCGCCGGGCAATCGGGAGTAACAGTGGCCAGAGAGCTTGCCGCGCACCCGGAAATGGCTCTAAAAGTCATTGGCTTTTTGGATGATGACAAAGCCAAAATCGGCACCACCATCGGCGGCATAAAAGTACTGGGCGATACCGCCGAAATTGCTTCCTGGTGCCAAAAAGAAAAAGCCGATGAAATTCTCATCGCCATCAGCAAGATAGCCGGGCCGCAAATCCGCCGCCTCACCAAACTCTGCCGGAAAACAGGCCTTGAAACCAAAATTATTCCCAGTTTGCATGAGCTGGTGGGCGGCAATCTTTCTGTAAATAGTATCCGCGATATTTCTATTGATGACCTTTTGGGCCGCGAAGCCGTTAATCTCGATTTGGAACTTATAAACCCATTATTAAAAGATAAATGCGTGCTGGTAACCGGCGCCGGCGGCTCCATCGGCAGCGAGCTCTGCCGCCAAATCGCCAATTTTGCCCCCAAAAATCTGCTTTTACTGGAACAAGCCGAAAATCCCCTCTTTGCTATCAGCAACGAGCTTAAAGCCAAACAAGTACCCATAACTTCCATAATTGCCGATATTACCGATCGCGCCCGCATTGAAGATATTTTTGCTACCTATCAGCCGGAAGTGGTTTTTCATGCCGCTGCCCATAAACATGTGCCGCTCATGGAGCTAAATCCGCAAGAGGCTATTAAAAATAATGTCACGGGCACGAGAGTAATGGCCGAAACAGCCAGTAAATTCGGGGCCAAAGCCTTTTTGATGATTTCTACCGATAAAGCAGTCAATCCCAGCTCGGTTATGGGCGCCAGCAAGCGCATCGCCGAGCTCATTGTGCAAAGTCTTTCCGCCCGCTCGGCCACCAAGTTTGTCGCTGTGCGTTTTGGCAATGTTTTGGGTTCTTCGGGCAGCGTTATCCCCACCTTTTTGCAGCAAATTCGCGCCGGCGGGCCGGTTACCGTCACCCACCCGGATATGCGCCGCTATTTTATGACCATACCCGAAGCCTGCCAGCTGGTTTTGGAGGCCATCTCTCTGGGCGAAGGTGGGGAAATATTTATTTTGGACATGGGCAGCCCGGTAAAAATAGTGGATTTGGCCCGCGATTTAATCACCCTCTCCGGCTTAAAACCGGGTGAAGATATAAAAATCATTTTTACCGGTATGCGCCCGGGAGAAAAACTCTTTGAAGAGCTTTCGGTGAGCTCAGAACATGCCGAAAAGACCAAGCACCCCAAAATCTTTATCGGGCGCATTGCCGCTGCCGACAGCCAAGCTCTGGCCCAAAAGGTCAGCGCGCTGGAAAAAGCCGCAGGAGAAAACAACGCCGCCGCCCTGCCGGCTCTCATTAAAGCCATTGTACCGGAATACAGCGGAGCTTAGCTTTTTATGGATAAAAAGCTCAAAATAGAAATAGTAAAACAGCTAAATATCACCCAAAAACTTTTAGCTGTCTGCCGCCTTTTTAAAAAAGCCCATATCCGCTTCGCCGTTTTAAAAGGCGCCCACCTGGCTTATGCTTATTACGCGCGGCCTGAGGATCGCCTTTTTAGCGATATGGATATTTTAATAGCCCCTGGCGATCGCCTGCGGGCAGTTAAACTTTTAGAGCAAAATTTTTCTCTGCGCTTTTACCGCCCTTTTCTTAAAGAAAAGCCCATAACCCATTATAACGACACCATCGTGCTGGATGGTTATGAGCTGGATTTGCACTATGACTTTAGCCCATATCACCGGTATCCGATTGATATTAATGATTTTTTAGCACACACTAATTCGTTTTACATAAATGGCCAAGAGCTCCCGGGCCTGGCGCCGGAATATCTTTTGGCCAATTTGTCCATCCATGCCCTAAAGGGCTATTATGAAATAACTCTAAAACATTTGCAGGATGTAGCTAAGGTTACGCAAAAGCGCCCGGTTAACTGGGAGAAGCTCTATGATTTACTCGCCGGCTGCGGGGCAACTTATGGCAGTTATTATTATTTTCTAGCAGCCACAGCACAAACCGGAGCGGCAATTCCGCCCGAATTTATGGCCAAATTAAAGCCCCCCGTTTGGCGCCGGGCGGCCTTTAGTCACTTTGTCTCTATAGACACTCTGCCCATGCCCTGCCGAAAAATGGCCCTCCATAAATTGCAAATCACTCTTTCGCCGCTCGTGCAAGATAACTCTCTCGCTTGGATAAACTCGGTAATAAGCTACTTATTAAAGCATAATAACCAGCTAGCTACGCTATAAACCAACTTGCCCCTTGACAAATCGCCCTGAATGCTTACCCTTGCCACTGGAAAAATTGCTGCTATGTGGCAGCAAAAATTTTAGTAACCAAAAAGAGGTAAATCATGAATCAACCAGACATCAAGTATCTTTTTGAACCACGCTCCGTCGCCGTTATCGGCGCTTCTGCCACTCCGGGTAAAATCGGTTACCTGGTGATGGATAACATTATTAGCTCCGGTTTTAAGGGCGAAGTTTATCCCATTAACCCCAAAGGCGGCGAAGTTTTAGGGAAAAAAGTTTACAATTCTGTTTGTGATATTGAAGGCGATGTTGATATCGCCGTTATTACCGTTCCGGCTAAATTAGTGCTCGCTGCCGTTACCGAATGTGCCAAAAAGCATGTTAAATTCATTCCCATCATCACCTCCGGCTTCTCCGAGGTGGGTGAGAGAGAACTGGAAAAAGAGATTGTGCGCGTAGCCAATGAAGGCGGCTCCCGCGTACTCGGCCCCAATATCTTTGGTATCTACTCCGCCGGCGCTCCCGTCAATGCCACCTTCGGCCCCAAAGTGGAAAAAGTGGGCAACGTGGCCATTATCACCCAGTCCGGCGCTCTCGGTATTGCCATGATCGGTAAAGCCGGCGTGGATAATTTGGGCCTTTCCACCATCGTCTCCGTGGGTAACAAGAGCGATATCGATGAAGTTGACCTTTTGGAATACCTCATTAAAGACGACAAGACCCGCACCATTCTCATGTACATGGAAGGCGTGCACAACGGCCCCAAATTTGTGGAAACTTTAAGGAAAGTCACCAAGATTAAACCGGTTGTCGTGCTGAAATCCGGCCGCTCCAAACGCGGCGCCATGGCTGCTGCTTCCCACACCGGCTCTCTCGCCGGCACCGACGAAGTGTTTGATGCCGTGATGAAGCAGTGCGGCGTTATCCGCGCCGATACCATCCAGGAAGCTTTTGATTGGTGCAAATTCCTGGGCAACGCTCCGGTGCCTAAGGGCGAAAACTGCGTCATCGTCACCAATGGCGGCGGCGTGGGTGTTATGTGTACCGACGCTTGCGAAAAATACAACATCAAGCTCTTTGACGACCAAGAGATGTTAAAGCGCGAGTTCACCCCCATGACTCCCGCTTTCGGTTCCACCAAGAACCCCGTTGATATCACCGGCCAGGCCAAAGCC
>JAEEML010000047.1 GCA_016283195.1 Deltaproteobacteria bacterium
AGTTTGGTCTTTTTTTGCGCTTTGGAAAGGCGGTAAAAAGCCAGGACAAAAAGGGCGGCTATAGCGGTAAAGATGAGCATATAGCCGGTGCTGCCCTGGGCCAGGCCAATGAGTTTGAAGCCGTAATTGAGCATGGCGATGAGCGAGATGAAAGCCAGAAGCATGGCGCCCACATTGAGAACAAGGGTCATGCCTTCGCCGGCGCCTCTGGCCGCCGCGCCGATGATATTGGCATCAAGGCGCTCCACTTCGCTATTGGCGCCGCCCATGGTTTTGGGCTTATCCACTTCGGGAATGATCATTTTGGCAAGAACCAGGCCTGCCGGCGCGTTCATGATGGAAGCGGCCATGAGGTGCCCGGCGATATCTGGAAAATAGCCTTTTAAAATAGCTACATAGCCGGCCAAAACGCCGCCGGCTACCGTAGCAAAACCGCCGGTCATAATGGCCATGAGCTCACTTTGGGTCATATCTTTGACATAAGGCTTTACCACGAGAGGCGCTTCGGTTTGGCCAACAAAAATATTAGCTGCCGCGCTCATAGACTCGGCGCCGGAGGTGTTCATGGTCTTTTGCATAATGGAGGCCATGAATTTTACCACAATTTGCATAATACCGAGGTGATAAAGCACGCTCATAAGAGCGGAGAAAAAGATAATGGCCGGGAGAGCGGTAAAGAGGAAATTGGTAAAGGCCGGCTCCACTTTATTGGTGACATAGCTACTGATGAGGAAGTTAGTACCTTCATTGGCAAAGCCGAGAATTTTCAGCACAAAGATATTGACGGCGCTAAAAAGCTCAGCTCCCACCGGTGCCTCATAAATCCAGTGATAAAGGGTGGCGGGGCCGGAAGGCTCAGCTGCCGGCGCAGGGAGGGCCAAAAAGAGCAAAAGGAGCAAAAGGAGAGCACTGCCGCAGATTATTGTGGCTTTCTTCATCTTTTGCCAAATCTTAGCTTTCTTTTCGCGGCGCACCTGCCAAAAACCGGTGCCCAAAATAAGCATGGAAAGCAGAGTTAATGCCATCCACACCGGCTTAAAGATGAATAAGGCAAAAGTAAATTGCAAACCAATGCCCCAAATCACCAGTTGCCAGTTGATGCGCCGTTTGGCATTGCTCAGCAAAAAGGCACAGGCCAAAATGGCTACCATGCCGATAATACTGGTAAAATGCCATCCGCTCTCGGCGACGGCCGGCAACAGGGCTGCAGCCTGGCCGGCCAGCGTATCGGCGGCGGCCGCGCTAGCAATTGGAGGCAAAATGGCCCAGCAGGTGCCGGCGATAGCCAGGGATATAAGCATTAAGCGAAGCCACAATTTCATTATTCGCACCTCTGGTAATTATGACTGAAGTTATGAAATTTATTCAGTTTTTGGAGCTTAGACGCTCAAGTACCAACTGCGGAGCTTTAAATTCCGGTACCTCTTCGATGGTATAAGCGGCCAGGAAGGTGTCTCTGGCGGCGTTAATTTGAGCCTCGTTATTATAGTGGACCAGAGCCAGCGGCTCGCCTTTATTAACCTTTTGCCCGAGTTTGGCTTTGATTTCAAAGCCCACGGCCGGGTCGATGGTATCTTCGGCTTTGGCGCGGCCGCCGCCCAGTTTTACTCCGGCCATACCAACGCCGGTGGTATCAATGGCGGTGATTACGCCGGAAACGGGAGCCACAAATTCGCCGATATGCTTGGCAGTCGGCAGGAGATCCGGGTTATCGAGAACGCGCGGGTCGCCGCTTTGAGCGGCAATAACTTTGCGCATAACTTCCACGCCGGAACCATCGGCCATAGCTTTTTCGATTTTGGCACGGCCTTCTGCGGCATCTTTGGCTACATGGCCGAGTACCAGCATTTCAGCACCCAGTTCCACAGTGAGCTCACGGCTGTCAGCTGGGCCGCCGCCCTTCAAAATATCAATAGATTCGCGAATTTCCAAAGCGTTGCCTACCATGACACCCAGTGGCTGTTCCATGGAGGTAAGGAGTGCTCGCACAGAGACGCCGGCATGCTCGCCGATTTGAATGAGCGAAGTGGCAAGAGCTCTGGCATCGGGCAGAGTCTTCATAAAAGCGCCGCTGCCAACTTTCACATCGAGCACCAGGCCATCAATGCCTTCGGAGAGCTTTTTGCTCATAATAGAGGCCGAAATTAAGTCTATAGACTCTACTGTGCCGGTGACATCGCGGAGAGCATAGAGTTTTTTATCGGCCGGAGCAATATCCTTTGTTTGTCCGGCCAGGCAGAGGCCCAGTTCATTAGTTTGCTTTTTGAAAATATCCGGCTCGATATCCACTCTAAAGCCGGGAATTGATTCCAGCTTGTCCAAAGTGCCGCCGGTGTGGCCAAGACCGCGCCCGGAAACCATGGGCACTTTTACGCCGCAAGCAGCAACGAGGGGAGCCAGAGGTATGGAGATTTTATCGCCGACGCCGCCGGTGCTGTGTTTATCGACTTTGCGGCCGGGCACGCCATCCCAGTTAATAACTTTGCCGGAATCGCGCATGGCCAGAGTCAAAGCACCCCTTAGAGCAGGGGTAAGTCCTTGAAAATAGACAGCCATCAGCCAGGCTGTCACTTGATAATCAGGCACTTCTTTGGCTGTTACCGCCTTGATAAAATCCTGAATATCCTTTTCGCTTACTTCTTCTTTGTCTCTAATCTTTCTGATTAACTCAACTACCAGCACTTTAGCCTCCTTTGGTGTGGAAAGAGCAATAACTTTCAACCGCTAGCAATTTTAGCGCGCTTGGTCAAGCTGTTTTCCGCATTTTGATGATTTTTTTTAGCGTTTTTTTCACTTAAATAATTTTTTTATTGGTATCTTGACATTCGTCTGAAGTTGATCCTAGGATAAAGCATTATCCTTTATGGGTAAGTTCTCGGCTACCGAATAGTTTGGTTTTGGAGAGATGATGCCACACGCTATTTTTGACACTTCACACTATCCGCTGGTTGTCGCCACCTTTCCCAGCGACGCCACTCCGGAAGATTGCAGGCAATATTCATACGATATTGCCGAAATTTGCCGGAAATATTCCAATATTCTTTATCTTATAGATGCGAGAAAAGTTGACGAGCGCAGTGTTAATCAAGAACTTAGAACGGCCATGGCCGAAAGCTTTAATGAGGTAACCGATATTTTCGATAAATCGATCATCGCCAGAGCTCATCTGGTGAGCAACCAGGTGATGATTGGAATGTTTGCCGCTTTCCATTGGCTGCTCACCAAACAGCTTACCTCCCCGCGCAAGATTTTTACCGATTACGATGAAGCTATAACCTGGCTCATGCAGTTTAAAAAATAATTTTTTCCCTGCCACAGTTATTTACTAAGTTTTAGCTAATTTTTAAGCCTGGTTGCCGGCGGCCTAGTAGGCCTTTGGGGGGCATACTAGATTTAGAAAAAGTATTTACACACACCAACTAAAGTGTTAGTGCTCAAAGTTTTGTAGAGAGCTGCTGCTTGACTGCAGCTTTTGCATGAAATTTCTTTTGCTGGGGAGTGTTTAGCCTATGAAGCAAGTTGAAAATAGCGATCTTTACGTGGATCGTAAACATACAATTCATTTCCGAGTGACCATGGGCATGATTATACTTGGCACCATAAGTGCCTCTTTAATGGCCTTTTTATCACTCATTTCGATGACCATAGGCTCCTCATATTTAAGTAGCGGCAATGCCAGGCGCTATGTACCGTTTGTCGCTTCTTCCATCAGGGCCGCCCTTGATAAAGAGAGCTCCTCCAAAGAATTAGCCGAGAAAATTGAGCAGCTGAGTTATCTGGACAATATAGACTATGTCGCTCTTTTGGACGCGCAGGGCAAAGCCCTTTCTGAGTGGCACCGCCCCGGGGCAAAGAGAGATTTTAGCTCTAAATTTTTCCCAAAAATAGAAGAAGATACGCTTACCAGATTCGGAACGAGCCTTTATATTAAAGAGCCGCTTAATGAAAAAAATGACTATTACCTCCTCATGGGCATTGACCCCATAGCGCTCCTTTTAATCCAACTTACCCAATATGGCTCTTTTTATTTGCTCTTTTTTGTCGGGGCTTTTGTGGTTATCTTAATAGCCAACTATTTTGCTAATGTTCATCTTGTTAAGCCTTTGACGGGGGTTTGTAAAAGCACTGTCGATATGCTGGAAAAGCGCGATTTGACTTTTTCGCTGCCGATAGCTGCCGGTGCGGAAATCGGCAAATGTACACTGGTTATAAATACAATTGCCGAAAAGCTGCGCACTATGCTTTTGGCTCTTAGAAAAGCTTGCGAACAGTTTGAAGAAGTAGTGAAAAATCTTGAGGAATCCGGCAACAATGTTTCAAAGGATTCGCTGGTTATAAAGCAAAACATAGATAATACCAACGACAAAATGAGTGAGCTTGATAAGTCGTTTTGGACAGTTACCGAAGAATTGCAAAAACTGACGGCCCAATCCGAGCGCAGTTCTACCACCGTTTATGAAATGGGACAGGTTAATGAGGAGGTTTTTGAAAATGTCACCGCCATGAGCGCGGCGGTTACGCAGTCCATCGGCGCGATTGAGCAGATGAGCGCGGCCATAGAGCAAACTTCCGGATTTGTTGACCAATTGAATACAGATATCGAAAGCGTCAACGAATCTATGCGCCGCCTTGACTCTTCGATTGCCTTAGAGCAAAAGAGTGCCACCGATTCGATAGACCTCTCCAAAGAGCTGGCCCAAAATGCCGATAACGGTATGGCGGCCCTGGAGCAGACTATTGGCGGTATTGACCAAATTCAGAAAAATTCGGCCGAAATTGCCAAAGTGGTAGCCACTTTTGAAGAGCACGCCATGAATATCGGCAATATTCTTCATGTGATAGATGATGTTACCAAGCAGACCAACCTCCTCGCTTTAAATGCCGCTATCATCTCCGCTCAGGCCGGGGAACATGGGCGGGGCTTTGCAGTTGTGGCCGAAGAAATCGGCGCTCTGGCCAGTCGTACTAAAGATTCTACCAAAGAAATAGCGGAACTTATCGAGGCTATTCAAAATGAAACCCGCCTGGCAGTAAGCGTTATGCAGGAAAATAATTCAACCATCGAGAATGGAGCCAAATTAGGGGCGGAAGCCGCTAAGGCTTTTGCCAAACTTAAAAATTCGGCCGATAAATCGACAGCTCAAGCTCAGGTGCTGGCTAAGGCCACCGCCGAACAGGTGACAGATGTCAAAAATGTCACCCAAGCTATTGGTAGCATAGTAAATACAGTTTCAGAGATGAATCGTTCTGCGCGGCGTCAGGCCGAAGAGGCGGATTTATTAAATAAGGCCGCCGGTAATATGAATATGCTGAATCAGCAGGTGGCCCGTTCGAGCGAGGAGCAGTCACAATCGGCCAAAGAGGTTTTGAAGTCCATTAAAAATATTTCGCAAATGGCAGAAGCGGTAAATAAGCGCCAAACGGCCCAAACCGCAGGTACCAAACTGGCTGTTTCCACCATAGGCCAAGTGGACGAGTGCGTAAAATTGCAAAATGAAGCGGCCCGGCGACTCACCAAGGCCATTGAAGAAATCGGTAATCATATCGGTAAGTTAACCAGCTATACCGCCGAGTTCAAAATATAAATGCCAAAAGCGTTTTATGGATGAAAGTGCCGATAAGTTTTTTATTCTTAAAAGAGGCAATTTAGATGCAAAGAGAAGAAATAAAAGCCGATATCGCAGCCAAAGCGCGTGAAATGAAAAATGATTTGGAGCGGGGAAAGAAGACGCTGCACTACCTTTTTTCAACGCGCATCGGTGGCGTTGGGGGCATGACCGTTGCGGTGATGCTGGTTTTTCTCTATGTGGCCATGGCTTATGGGCGCATAACTTACCAGCTTGGCCTTGATAGAGCGGTGGTAAATTTAAAAATGCCAACTATTAATGGACTTATAAATGATACTGTCACAGATGCGACTTTTGATGAAATACTGAGTGATTTTGCTGCTATAAGTTATGTCGATTACGCGGCGTTTTTGGATGACCAGGATAAGGAAGTAGCCGTTTGGCGACGCGATGCAAAAAGCCGGGCCTATAATCCGCGCGAGGCTAAGAGGCTGGCCGCCGGAGAGCTGAAATTTACCGGCCACGGTATTTATACCAAACATGAATTGCCTGCGGGATACCATTTGGTGCTGGGGGCCAATATTATGGTCATAGCCATAAAATCAACCGATGGGCCGTGTGTTATTACTTTAACTGTTCTCTCGGCCATTTTGGGCCTTTTGATCTGCTTGCTCTTTAAAATTTTTAACGAGAAAATCATAAATCCGCTGGTTAATCTCACAAAGCACGCCAGTGATATTGTTGATAGAAGAGATTTAACAAACCTTATCCCTGTGGAAAATACTAATGAAATCGGCCAGGTGGCTAAATGCATTAACTTGGTGACTAATAATTTGCACAGTATTTTGTGTGACTTACGCGATACCTGCCAAAAATTTGCCCTCATTACTAATGATTTGGGTGAGGCCGGCGGCGATATTGCCGGTAATTCGCGGACTATTCGCGAAAGTATTCAAACGGCTCAAAAGACGATAAGTGATTTAAATGATTCATTTATGGATGTCTCTCTTAAGCTCCAGGAGCTGGCCTCCCAATCTGAGCAAGGTTCCACTACCGTTTACCAGATGGGCCAGGTTAATCAGGAAGTTTTTAATAATGTAAAGGCCATGGGCTCCTCGGTGGAGCAGTCGCTCACGGCTATTAAGCAGATGAATCAGGTTATAGAGGAGACAGCTGGCTATATAGCGCAGCTAAACGGCGATATCACCAGTGTGAATACCTCCATGCAGCGTTTGGATTCTTCTATCTCCCTCGAAGAAGAGAGCGCCTCGAGCTCTATAGTGATTGCCAAAGAGCTGGCCGATAATGCTAATAATGGTTTAATTGCCCTTAAACAAACAGTTAACGGTATTGAGCAAATTCAAAAAAGTTCTGCCGAAATGGCTAAAGTTATCAGCGCTCTCGGCAAGCATGCTATGGATATCGGCAATATTCTCCATGTTATAGATGATGTCACCAAGCAGACAAACCTTCTCGCTTTAAATGCCGCCATTATCTCCGCTCAGGCCGGAGAGCATGGGCGCGGTTTTGCCGTTGTGGCCGAGGAAATCGGCGCACTTGCCGGGCGCACCAAGGATTCCACCAAAGAAATAGCCGAGCTGATTAATACCATCCAAAATGAGGCCAGGCGGGCGATAAATGTTATGAATGAGGGTGAAGCCACCATTGCCGAAGGGGCCAAATTTGGTGTCGAAGCCGCCAAAGCCTTTGATAAGTTAAAAGATTCGGCCGATAAATCCACCATCCAGGCCAAAGCTCTGGCTAAGGCCACCACGGAGCAGGCTGAGGATGTGCGGGCTGTCACCAAAGCTATAGAAAACATCAGTACTACGGTGGAGGAGATAAATACCTCCGCTCATCACCAGTCTGAGGAAGCTGCCGCTCTTAATCAGGCCGCAGGTAAAATGAATCTCTTAAACCAGCAAGTGGCTCGCTCCAGTGAAGAACAAGCACGCTCGGCCGGCGAGGTTTTGAAGGCCATACAAAATATTTCTACTATGTCAAACATGGTGACAGAGTGCCAGGCAGCCCAGATGAAAAGCACGCAAGAGGCCAGCAAAGCTGTTGATTCTGTTGATAAAAATGCTATATCGCAAAACAATGCGGCCGTAAGACTCAATAATATTATTGCCACCATCAACGAGCAGCTGAAAGAGCTATTGATCTTTACGGAAGAATTTAAAATCTGAGAGCACTATTTATTAGTAATTAATTTTTTGATTTTATTGCCGATATCATTGCTGTAGATGAGATGAATACTTTTATCGTTTTGCGAGTTTAGGCGCATCATAAAAGTAGGATTTTGCGGCTGCTGAGATCGCTCTTGATATAGGCGGCGGCGCTTTCATCGTCACCTTTTATATCCTGGAGCTTCTTTTTCCCATGGCCGCCCCAGATTTTTTCTTAATACTGCTTTGATTATAGGCAATACGCACATTTATGCGCAAATCATGAATGATTCCCGCTTCTTCCAGAGGCTTAAGCTCCCCATAGACATATTCTTCAAACCAGCCGCCGCTTAAATATTTGGCAAAATTGTGCCAGCCGCGTATTGGGCCATAGAGTTTACCGCCCAGGATAACAGTTCCTTCCTGGCTGTTTTTGGCTTTATGGAATACTTTACATTCACTCGTTTCATAGACCGGCAGCTCAAAATCTTTGATGTTGTTGTCATCATTATAATTAACGAGATCGGCATATAATTTTTGAATTTTTTCATGATTTTTGAAAAGAGCGGCGCTGAGTTCCTGGCGCACGTTGCCTTGGGTTAGGCGGGCTCTAATGTTCTCCCAGGCGCCGTTGTTTTTAATATATTGTTCTTTGTCCAAGCAGTTGAGCTTAATTAAGTCGATGGAGCTGGTGATTGGTTTTAAGGGACGGCGGGCGCCGGTTTGCAAATTGACGATATTGTTTTCCGCCAGATTGAAATAGAGCGGGGTGGCATTGACTTTGCTGCAAGCGCTAAAAGCGCCGGCATACATTAATTTAGTGCCGCCCGTTAGGTTAAAAGCCATGACCGGCGTTCCCGGGCTCAAATGAAAAGTTACTGTCGCATCTTTCTTTTCACCGTTTGTGGCCTCAGATAAGGCTGTTTTGGCTGCCTGAAAAATGCCCTCGCTATCATTAAGATTTTTTAATGGCACAGGTTTAAAATTAAGCTCAAGTTGCCGCCCGTTTTCCGCGAGAGCCGCTTTTAACCAATTCATATAATGGCAGTGAGCCCCGGGTGTATTGGCGTATTCATAGACTTTTTGACCCGCGGCCTCATTAGGCAGCAGATGTACTTTTGAAAGCTCATTTTCTGCTACTTCGGCCTTTTGTTGATTGGTGTATCCTAGGATAAGTGCCCGGTCATAATTATTGGCAAGTAAAGCGCCCAAAACCGGGCCGCCGGCTACGGCGCGGGCGGCGGCTGCCGCTAGTGTTTTCGGATTCCGGCACTATTTCTACTTCGGCACCAACCATTTTTAGCAAAATAGGCATAATAACGGCAAAAAGTTGTAAATCAGGTGCCAGCTGTGCCGAAAGCCCTTGCAAAAGTCCCATGGTGCGCCCGAGGAGCACCAGCTCTTCAGGTAATTCCATGTTTAGCTCGCGCACTATAAATCGCACTTCGGCAAAAAGGGAAGGGGCTTTTTCGGCCACATGACCTTCGAGAGCTTTAAGTTCGCCAAGAGAGCCCTCCTTAAAGTGGCGCCCGGCTCTTTGCAAATAAGGCAGCACTTTGGGAATGTCCTCTTCTTTGAAACAGCCCATATCGGAAAGAGCCTTGGCGAGAGCCCACCCGTCGCGGCTTAAAATGGCAAAAGCGGCGCGCCGCATGGCGGCGGTAAAAGCCGGGGAGAGCTCTTTGGCCAGGCCAAAATCCACAATGCCCAGGCGTCCGTCCTCTAGGGCAAAGAGGTTACCAGGGTGGGGGTCGGCCTGAAAAAAGCCATCTAAAAAGAACTGTTTGGCATAGCACTCTATGGTGGTGGTCATCAGCTTGGTGCCGTTGATATTATTGGCTTTAAGAGAGGCAAAATCGGTGATTTTAATACCATCGATAAAAGAGAGTACCAGGACTTTAGGCCCGGAGTATTCCCGGTAAATTTTTGGGATAACCACCTTGGGCGATAGAGCAAAATTATGGGCCAGGCGTAAGCCGTTTTCTGCTTCGTTTTGGTAATCGAGCTCGCGCCAGGTGCAATTAATAAGCTCTTTTAAGAGGGCTTTAAATTGCATCTCGGGAAAAAGGCGGTTAAGCCAGGCAAAAACCAGCGAAACCAGAGCCATATCTACCTTTAGAGTGCGTTTTATGGCCGGGTGCTGCACTTTTATGGCCACCTTTTCGCCATTTTTGAGGATGGCTCTATGTACCTGGCCAAAACTGGCGGCCGCTATGGCCTCGTGCTCAATGAGAGTAAAATCTGCGAGGCGGTTTTTTAAGGCTTTTTTTAGCGTGTGTTCTACCAAATACCAGGGAGTTGGAGTGACGCGATCTTGCAAAGTGGAGAGCGGCGCCAAAAACTCCGGCGGCAAAATATCGGCCCGGCTGCTTAAAAGCTGCCCCACTTTAATGAGGCCGCCTTTTAGCTTGTTGGCAGTTTTTACAAAATGGCGCACGGCTTTTTCGCTCTTTGCTAAAAGATCTTTTTTTTCGCTATTAATTCTTAAAATATGTTTTTTTATGTACCAAAAAATTAGCGGAGTGGCCATATAGACAATGGCTACTACCAGGCGGATCGTGTGCAAACTTAAGGCAAAAGGTGCTGTTATACTATGGCCGATATGGCGCAGCCTAGGCACGGGAAACACCTATTTCCCGGAAATAACAGATAAAATTTTGGCTACATAATCTGTGTTGCCGCTGATGGAGAGCTGTGAGCCCATGAGACTGGCGATATCGGTATCTTCTGGGCGGCTGATAGATAAGAGGCGCATCAGATCATATTTTATGGTGATATAGGGGCTATTTTCGCCAGGAGCGCCGATTTCCATAGTGAGCACATGCTCATCGCCGAGATCGTCGCTAAAGCGAAAATCCACCATTGCCGGGTCGCTTAGGGCAATATTTTGCAAAAGGCTCAATTTGCCAAGGCTGGAAAGAATTTTTTTGGCGCCGTAATCGCGCCATTTTTCCAATTCACCATTACGCTTAAAAGTGTTGTAGCGCTGAGTGATGGCGCCGTAGAGGGCATTAAAAGCCGCTCTGTCCATAGTAAAAGCGGCAATGGCCTCATCGGCTGCTCCGGCGGCGATAGTGAGCTCGCCTGCAGCCGATACTTGGGCGCTGTAAATACCGCCGCCGGTGCCTTCAAATTCCCATTCGGTTAAAATATCAATGCCCGGTTTTAGCGGAACGGCATCTTTAAAAACAGCCCAGAGTTTTGGTACTTCGCTATTCACAAAATCGGCCGGGGAAATCCGCCGGGGGAGGGAAGGCCAATCTACCATGGAAAGCGCTCCTTAGTACTGACGGTAATGGCTTTTTTCAGCTCGCGATAACGTTTGACAATATCGTCGCGGGTGAGGCTTCCCAGGCGCTCCAAAGAAAAGCCTTCAACAGTAAAAGAGGCCATGACCGTGCCAAAAATGGTGGCTTCGCAGAGATTTTCAAAAGATTTATCGCCGGTTGCCGCTAAATAGCCCATAAAGCCGCCGGCAAAAGTATCGCCCGCGCCGGTCGGATCTTTGATAGTATTTAAAAGCATAGCCGGCATATTAAACCAGCGATCTTCGGCAAAGAGCAGAGCGCCATATTCGCCGCGCTTGATAATGAGGGTTTTTACGCCCATTTTAAGCACTTCGTTAGCGGCTTCTATGAGGTGATATTTGCCGGTTAAAAGGCGGGCCTCTGTTTCATTTAAAGTAAAAAGCGGCACCTTTTTAATGAGGCTTAAAAGCTCATCTCTTGTTTTATCAATCCAGAGATTCATGGTATCGCCGGAGATAAAGCAGCCGGGAGCCATGTGGGCGGCTACATCCAGTTGCAAAGCCGGATGGATATTAGCCAAAAAGAGGTAAGGAGCCAGGGCAGCTTCGGGGCTGAGCTTGGGCACAAAAGTCTCAAAAACATTGAGCTGCGTATCCTCGGTGATGGCCTGGCTTAAATCTTTGTCATAGTGGCCCTTCCAGCGGAAGGAGCGCCCACTGGCTTTTTCCAGCGAGGAGAGGTCAACTCCGTGTTTTTGCAAGAGATCTATGTGCTCGGCCGGAAAATCTTCGCCTACTACGCCGACAATGCCCACACCATCTGTTAAATAAGAAGCAGCAACAGAGGCATAGCTGGTGGAGCCGCCAAGGACCTCTTTGCGCTCGCCAAAGGGAGTTTTTACAGAATCAAGAGCAATGGAACCAACAATTACCAGTTTCATTTTGTGCCTTTACAGTTTGAGGGCCTTTCCCCTCAAAAAACATTGCGGCTACACTAGCACAATTACATATTTCCTGCCATAGAGAAGGTTGGCAGATACATAGCGATAACCATACCACCGAGGACAACGGCCAGGCCGCCCATGATCACCGGCTCTAAGGCGGCCATCATGGTATCGACGGCGTCATTCACTTCCTGATCATAAAAAGCGGCAACTTTATTGAGCATGGAATCCATGGCGCCGGTGGTCTCACCGACGGCCACCATTTGCACCACCATAGTGGGGAAGATTGGTACATTGGCCATTTCGGCGGCAATACTTTTACCTTCGGCCACGCGGGCTTTGATAGTGTTGATACCTTCGGCCACCACCACATTGCCGGAAGCTTTGGCCACAATATCGAGCGCATCGATAATGGAAACGCCGGAAGAGAGCATAGTGCCGAGAGTGGAAGTAAAGCTGGAGACAGCCATCTTAGTGACAAGCGGGCCGAAAATAGGCGCTTTTAGCATTAAACTGTCCCAGAGATAGCGCCCTTTTTTAGTGGAGAGCGCTACTTTGTAGCCCACGACTATGCTGATTAAAACAGCAAAAATAGCTACGACATGGTCCTGGAAAAACTGTGAAATATCAATCATTAACTGGGTAGGCCAAGGCAATTCGTTGCCGCCGGCCATAAACATTTCCTGAAAGACGGGGATAACCCAAACCATGAGGACGATGGTGGCTAAAATGGCCACTACCAAAATAATGGCCGGGTAGGTCATGGCGCCCTTCACCCGCTTAATAATGTTGCTCGATTTTTCGATATGTTCGGAAATACGCACCATAATGGTATCGAGCACACCGCCGATTTCACCGGCCGCCACCATGTTGACAAAAAGGGAATCAAAAACTTTGGGGTGCTTGGCCAGCGAATCGGCAAAAGTGGCACCGCCTTCAACGCTGGTTTTTACTTCCAAAAGCACCCGGCGAAATTCGGGGTTTTCGGCCTGTTTGCCCAAAAGGTCAAGACATTGTACTAGAGGCAGACCGGAGGTGACCATGGTGGAAAACTGCTTGGTAAAAATGATTAAATCCCGCGTGGTTACCTTGGCACCAAGGCCGGGAATTTTTAACTGTATATCTTTGGGCTTTTTCTTGATTTTAACTGGCACAAGCCCTTGAGACATGAGGCGTTGGCGTACCTGCGCTTCGCTGTCGGCCTCCATCTCGCCTTCTTTTACTTTGCCATTACGCTGTTTGGCTTCCCATTTAAATTCCGCCACAGCTTATCTCCTCTGCATCTGCATAGCGTTATTGGGCATAGCGCCGTTTTTGGCCATTGTTTGCTTCATCTCATCAAGCTCGGTACTGCGTTCCAGCGCTGTTTCCTGGGAAATAATGCGCCGCTGGAAGAGCGAAAACAGGCACTGGTTCATAGTTTGCATACCTGTTAAGGCCTGGCCGACTTGCATTTGTGAATATATTTGGTGAGTCTTTTCTTCGCGGATCAGATTGCGAATAGCCGGATTGGGGATCATAATCTCGGCGGCCAGAATACGCCCGCCGCCAACTTTGGGCACCAGTTGCTGCGAGATAACCGCCTCCAGAACAAAGGAGAGCTGGGCGCGCACCTGGGGCTGCTGATGCGGCGGGAAGATATCGAGAATACGGTTTATTGTTTGCACAGCGCTGTTGGTGTGCAAGGTACCCAAACAAAGGTGGCCCGTTTCGGCAATGGCGAGAGCCGCTTCCACGGTTTCCATATCGCGCATTTCGCCGATGAGCACAATATCGGGATCCTGCCGCAAGACATAGCGCAGAGCGTCTTTAAAGGACTTGGTATCGCTACCGACTTCGCGCTGATTGACCAGGCAGTTTTTGTGCGGATGGAGAAACTCGATAGGATCTTCAATAGTCAAAATGTGGTGATGCTGGCTCTCGTTAATGCGGTCGATAAAAGAAGCCAAAGTAGTGGTTTTACCGGAACCTGTCGGCCCGGTGACCAGAATAAGGCCGCGCGGACGAGTTGTCAGCTCAATAACCGATTTTGGCAGGCCTAAAGAGTCAAATGGCGGAATTTTAAAGGGCACCACGCGGATAGCGGCCGCCACGGCACCGCGCTGCACAAAGATATTAGCGCGAAAACGCGAAAGATCTTTAACGCCGAAACTGAGATCGAGTTCGCTCGATTCTTCAAATTTGCGTTTTTGCTCTTCGGTCAAAATAGAGTAACAGAGCTGCCGGGTGTCGGTTGGAGTGAGTACCGGCAACTTAAGGGGCACCAATTTGCCGTCGATACGCAGTTGTGGCGGGGTGCCGGTGGTGATGTGTAAATCGGAAGCGCCATTTTTGATAATGGCTTGCAAAAGTGCATGTAAAGTATAATCAGCCACAGTTATCTTGCCTCACAGGTTAATCGGCCACAGAGCAGCGCAGGACTTCTTCAACAGTTGTCATGCCCAGGCGCAATTTGTTAAGCGCAGCGGCGCGCAGTGTTTGCATGCCGTTTTGGATAGCTACCGCCTTGAGCTCGGCCGAGGAGGCGCCGTTTAAGACGGCCTCACGAATGGGATCGGAACAAACAAGAACTTCATAAAGAGCCACACGGCCCTTGTAACCGGTATTGGAGCACTTTTCGCAGCCGCGCCCCTTATAGAGCTTGAAGGTGCCAATCTCCTCCGGCTTGATTTGGATATCCAGGAGCGTTTGGTCGGGCACAGTTATCTCTTCTTTGCAATTTTCGCAAATGCGGCGGGCAAGACGCTGAGCCAAAATGGCGTTTAAAGCTGCGGTGATGAGGAAGGGCTCAACACCCATGTTCAAAAGACGGCTCACCGTACTTGGCGCGTCGTTGGTGTGCAAAGTAGAGAGCACCATGTGGCCGGTAAGAGCAGCTTTGATAGCAATTTCAGCTGTTTCAAAGTCACGAATCTCTCCAACCATGATGATATCGGGATCCTGCCGCAAGAAGGAGCGCAGAGCGGCGGAGAAGTTGAGGCCGATATCTTCGTGCATCTGCACCTGGTTAATACCGCCCAAGTTGAATTCCACCGGGTCTTCGGCGGTGGAAATATTTTCGGAAACTTTATTGAGCTCAGAGAGAGCCGAGTAAAGAGTAGTGGTTTTACCGGAACCGGTGGGGCCGGTAACGAGCACCATGCCGAAGGGCTTATGAATAGCCGATTTAAAGTCGCTTAGGGGCTTGGGCTCAAAGCCCAGCTTGGTCATATCGAGCTGCAAGTTGCTCTTATCGAGAAGACGGAGAACGATTTTTTCGCCAAAGAGGCAGGGCAAAACGGAGACACGGAAGTCCATATCTTTGCCGCCGCCGAATTTGAGCTTGATACGGCCATCCTGCGGCAGACGGCGCTCGGCAATGTCGAGGTTACTCATAATTTTGATACGGCTGGTGATGGCGTTTTTGAGCTTTAAGGGCGGTGTCATCACTTCGTAAAGCACGCCATCGATGCGGTAGCGCACGCGGAAGGATTTTTCATAAGGCTCAATGTGAATATCGGAGGCGTGGCGCTTGATGGCATCCATCAAAATAAGGTTGACGAGGCGCACCACCGGGGCGTCTTCGGCTGACTTGGCGAGGTCAACGGAGTTTAGCTCCTCCTCTTCTTCGCCGACTTCGATATCTTCGTCGTTAAAGCCCTCCATCACCTCTTCATAAGCGGCGCTGCTGTCATCGGCTTTACTACCGGCGTAATATTTATCAATAGCACTTCTGATAGCGCTTTCGGAGGCCACAACAACTTCAATATTTAAGCTGGTTTGGAACTTTAGCTCATCTATAGCCAAAAGGTTTGAGGGATCGGCCATGGCCACGATAAGGGTGGAACCAGCTCGGTTAATAGCAATGGCGAGATGTTTTACGGCCACATCTTTGGGAATGAGCTTTACAACTTCTTCGTCTATCGGCTGCTCTTCCAGATTGATGGCCGGCACCCCGAATTTTTTGGAAATAAAGCCAGTGAGCTGCTTTTCATCAACGAGGCCGAGCTTAACAAGAGAAGCGCCCAGGCGCCCGCCCTCTTTTTTGGCGCTTATTTGCGCTTGTTGCAATTGTTCAAGGGAAATAACGTGATCCTGTACTAATAATGTTCCTAAATGGCTCATTGTCTCTCCGCGTGTAAACTGCTATGTTAACGCCAAGGGTCAAATCCTGACGATAATTACACCGCGCTACTATAGAACACTGAAGGGCGCTTGTCTAAAACTTATTTCTTAATAAAGTCATATTTTGTGATAAAAATCCTTTACAAGCAAGCCTGAATTACTGCTGATGATGTGGTTGTAAATTGCCTTAAGACAGCCTTTGGCTAATGTGACCGATAAAAGCGGCAAAAAATCGATATATATAAGACTCTTTGAAAAAGATTTATTGGCAGGCTGGGCTCAGTCGGCAAAGACGACAAAGCCGGCAGTGTTATTAGTTGCCAGAGCGGCACAGTTAGATTGGCAAGTGCTACTGCAATCACCAACCGCTGGGGATATTGAGACAGGAATTGGGTCTGAAGAACCTATTAGTGTAATAGTTTGGCCGGAAATTTGATAAGCTCCGCCAACAAGTACAGGATTGGTAAGATTAGGTGAGAGGGTGATTGTGCTGTCACTGGCTTTAGTGGCTCCTTTGCCTCTAAAAGCGGTTATTTTGCCTTTGCATACGCATGTGCCGCTACAGCTTGAGCCACTTGGGCTGCCACTACAATTCCAGGTTGGACATGAGCCATGAACAAAGCTGTAAGTTACTTGTCCATAGGCTTTGGGCGCGTAAATGCCATTTAATTTAGCTTGAGAAACAGAGCTGTTCTCCAGTTCAGCTCCGGAGACGCAATTAGTGCAACTTAAATCTTTAGCTACATTGGCTGTGCCGACGGTGGCAGAGGCATAAGCGGTGGCTTTTTGTATTTTGCCGTTGCTATCAACATAAACTGGTGTAGTGCTGTCGCCGATAGCCGGGTGGCTGCTTGAGGAGCCGATAGCGGCGGCATAGCTGGCATTGGTGGCATTTGCTGCGTTGGTGGCATTGGTAGCATTAGTGGCGTTTGTAGCGTTTGTAGCACTCGTGGCATTGGTAGCGTTATCGGCATTGGTGGCTTTGCCAACCGACAGTTTAGACATAGTAACTGCCACCGGCACACCATTACTAAAATAGACCGGGTTAGAATCGCTACCGGCATTGGTATTTAATTTGTTGGCACTTGCAGCTGTGCCGCTAATAGTGCCGCTTACTGTCATGCCGCTATTGTTAATGGTGACGAGCGGAGAGGCGCTATTGGCAGAAGCGATAGACAAAGCGCCGTCATTAGCTGTTATTACAAAGTTTTTGTCATCATCTAAATCTTCCAGCATAATTTGCGGCACGGTATCGGCAATAACGGCTTCAACGCCTGTTTCACCGCCGGCGGCGCGTATATGTAACGGAGCTGCCGGTTTGCCGGTGCCGAGGCCCAATTTGCCGCCGTCCAAAACGGCTACAGACGGCTGCGGAGCTAATATGCCGCTGCGTTTATAGACGATAAAAAGACCGCCGTACTGGTCATAACATTTTTCGCCTTCATCTTCTTCGCTTTGAAAGCTGTTTTCACCGCAGTTAGGGCTGCCACTATCTTTATCGCATGAACAAGCAGAAATACCGGCTGGGGCACTGGTTTCTGAGCTATCTTTATCGTAGCTAAAAACGCCGGACATATATTTACCTTTGTTGTTAATGCCTATCCGCCCGTTTTCTTCGTCGATGCTTAAAACGCTGGCACATTCCCATTCGGTTCTGGCGTCGTTATAACGTAAAGAAGCACTGTCGCCGCAGTTGGGCAGAGCGCTATCTTGCATGGCGCTGAAGCTTAAATGCTTTGGTGTGATGCAGCCTTTACATTCAATGTTAGCACTAATTGCGGAATACTCGGCGGCCAGAGCATAAGGAACGCTGGCAATCGGAAGGCGTGGTTCCAGCTCGGCACCGTCAATGCTGACAGCCAGCAAAAGCTGCGCGGCATCAGCCACCGCCGCAACATCAATGTTGTCGATGGTTAAGGCATATAAGCCGGCTTCAATATCAAGTTGTTCCTCTTTTTCCCCAATGATGGAATTGACCTCATTATAAATGGTGGCTTTGATGAGATGCGAGCCGTTTACCAGTTCGCCATCCTCTTTAAGCACCCCATGGTGAGTAAAAGAGAGCGGCACGGCAGCATAAGCGGTGCCGGAGAAAAGCAGAACAAGAGCTAACATCATGAAATTGCGCATATTATTTCTCCTTTTAAAGCATTGCCTATAAGTTGTGGCAACCATTTGCACTCAGTAGTCAGGCTTATGACAAAACCACATTGAGCCGGCAAAAAGTTGCAAGCTCAATAAAAACGCAAATTATATAATAGTGCAAATCGGCGGCCGGATAAAGGGAAAACATTGGTGTGTGCTTCTTTTCGGCCCCATATAATTGCCAAAGTGTTATAAGATGTTTAAAAACAAAACAGCCATGCCCAGATGGGCACTTCATAGAGGTTTATTGTGCGTACCTATATTGATCTTTTTCTCACTTTTGCCAAAGTTGGAGTCACCACCTTTGGCGGCGGCTACGCCATGTTGCCCATTTTGGAGCGCGAGGTGGTGGAAAACAAAAAATGGGCAACAACCGGCGAGCTTAGCGACTATTTTGCCATCGGCCAATGCACTCCTGGCATTATTGCAGTAAATACCGCCACTTTTATCGGTAGCAAACAAAAGGGTATTTTGGGCGCCGTCTTTGCTACTTTGGGCCTGGCCTGCCCCGGCATTATTATCATCTCACTTTTGGCCGCCGGCCTCAGTCATTTTAACGAAATGAGCGCCGTGGGACATGCTTTTAACGGCCTTAGAGCCGCTATTTGCGTGCTCATCATCAATGCGGTAATAAAGCTCGGTAAATCTTCTTTAAAAGATGCTTTCTCTCTTTTTCTCTTTTTAGCTGTCCTGGCCGCCGCCCTCTTTTTTAAAATTTCCCCGGCTCTTTTGGTGCTTAGCTGCGGCTTTTTGGGCCTCTTAGTGGGGCTGTTTAAGGGCCGAAGAAGCGCCAGCAGCAGTAGCGGGGTTAGTGGGGAGAGTGGAGCCGAAAACGCTGCCCAGGAGGCCAAAAAGTTATGATTTTTCTTCGTCTTTTTTATGAATTTTTTATAGTGGGGCTTTTCTCGGTGGGCGGCGGCCTCTCCACCATCCCTTTTTTGGCCAATATGGGGGAAAATACCGGCTGGTTTACTCTGTCCGATCTCACCAATATGATTGCCGTCAGCGAATCGACCCCCGGCCCCTTAGGCATCAATATGGCCACCTATGTGGGCTTTAGTGTGGCCGGAGCCGGCGGAGCGCTGGCGGCGGTTTTGGGCCTTATGGCTCCATCGGTGATTATAGTTTTAATAATTGCCACTTTTCTTAATAAATTCCGCAATAATCACCATGTGGAGGCCGTTTTTCACGGTTTGCGCCCGGCTTCCACCGCTCTTATTGCCGCCGCCGCTTTTAGCGTCATTACCATGTCGCTAATTACCATAGAGCGCCCCGCCGGCGGGCCATTCTGGGCGATATCGGGGCTCACTTGGCACTTACCGGCCATTATTTTGGCTGGGGCTATTTTGCTGCTCACTCACCTGCCAAAAGTCAAAAAGCTGCACCCGGTGGTCTGGCTCGCCTTCTCGGCGGCTATGGGGATAATTTTTGAGATCTAACAAAAGATATAACTAGCGGTTTTTCTTTTGATTCATATAATACTTATGCCGAAAAATGGCGGCTTTGGCCAAAAGGTCTCCATCTAAAGTCATATTGGGAAAACCGGCCGGGTTACAATTATAACACTTGCCGCAGGGGGCGGGGTTTTCTTCGCCGAGAGCCCGCTGCATAAAGGCCATGAGGCAGCCCTTTTCTCTGATATAGCGACTCATTTCCAGCACCTCGGCTTCTCTTATCGCCTTAAGGCGCTTCTGATATTTTTTGTCCAGGCGGAAGCTGTCAAAAGTAGGACTTTTTTGCCAGGTAAAGGGCCCGCTGGCCAAAATCGGCGCTCCGGGCGCGGCGGCCAGGTAGTTTAAAAGTTCGCCGCTTTTTTCTTTGGAAATACCTGATAAATCGGCAATATCATCTGAGGGCAGCGCTTCATCCACTTCCTCAAAAACATGCAAAATATTATAAATTTCTTCATCTTTTGGCCCGCTATTCTCAATGAAAAAAGCGGCTAAATCGTCATCCTCCTCTCCTTCTGCCAAAAGGCCGAAGGAGAGCTGGCCGCCGCGCCCGGCCCGGCCCACCTGCTGATAATAGTGCACCACCGAGGCCGGGCGCTGATAATGGAGGACAAAGGCTAAATCCGGCTTATCAAAGCCCATGCCGAGGGCCACCGTGGAGACGAGAGCTTTTAGCTTATTCTGCTGCAAAAGGGCCTCGAGCTCCTCTTTGCTATACGGGTCCGGCCCTTTTTGCAATTTGGCGTGATAGGCTTCGGCAGCAAAGCCAGAGCTCTTGAGCCAGGCGGCAATCATGGCGCATTCACTGGTAGTTTGCGCATATATGAGGCCGCTCCCGGGGATTTGCTCCAACATGCTGGCCAGCCAGGCCAGGCGGCTTTCGCGGCTCATGAGGCGCAGATTCATAAGCCGCAGATTTTTGCGCACTAGCGAGCCTCTAAGCACTTTTAAATTATCGCCCAGCTGCTCCTTTATATCTAAAAGCACCCGCTTATTGGCTGTCGCCGTGGTGGCCAAAATAGGCACACTGGCCGGTAAATTTGGCAGAATTTCCCTGATGCGCCGATATTCCGGGCGAAATTCGTGCCCCCAATCGGAGATGCAATGGGCTTCGTCGATAACCAAAAGGCCAATATTATAATTGAGTAATTCCAGGAAATTTTCCTTAAAAAGCCGGTTATTAAGCCGCTCCGGCGCCACAATCAGCACATCGAGGCGGTTCTCTTTTATAGCGCTAAAAATCGCCTCCCACTCCGGCTTATTGGCACTATTTATAAAAGCGGCTTTGAGCCCCAGCCGCTCAGCCGCCTCCTGCTGATTGCGCATAAGCGCCAAAAGGGGAGAAATGAGGAGCGTGGGCCCGGCGCCTTTGGCCCGGCGCAGCTTAGTGGAGACAAAATAGACCATGCTCTTGCCCCAGCCGGTCGCTTGAATAACCAAAAGGCGCCCGCCTTTAAGGAGAGTCTCAATAGCCACATCCTGGCCATCGCGAAACTCCGCCTCTGGGTTATTCATGGCCTGGCGGAAACAGCTTAGCGGGGTCAATTCGCCAATATTACATGGTATTTTAGCCATAAAATTTCTCTTTCCATTAGCGGATATGCATCTATTAGACGCGATTAATTACCTCTTTTGCTATCACTCGCGGGCGGAAATGGCAAGAGGAAAAGCTGTTTATGGGCACTTCTATAGCAGCGCATTGAGGCAGAAAATTGCCCTCATGGGTAAAGCAGGTGAATTTTTTGTTAAAAAGAAAATAACTTGGGGCTAGTTTAGATTAGCGGAAGTCTTCGATATTTTTATCGGCAGCTTCTTTTTTGGAGAGGCGGATTTTGCCGGTCTTTTCGTCAATGCCGATGACTTTGACCAATACTTCCTGGCCCTCTTCCAGCTCGTCGTGGACATCTTTCACCCGGTAATCGGCCAGCTCGCTGATGTGGCAGAGGCCGTCGGTGCCGGGGAGCACTTCGATAAAGGCGCCAA
>JAEEML010000048.1 GCA_016283195.1 Deltaproteobacteria bacterium
CGCCGCAATATCTTCTTTTGTAAGACCTGTCGCCGCGGCAATGCTAGCGGCATCCATATTTAAGGCGGATAACTTTTGGGCTATCTCCTGCCTTACCTCCTGCTCATTTTTCCTTGAAATTTCGTTCTTTTCTGTCTGCTCCGCCTGAGGTTCAGGTTCGGTCTGGATGGCTGCCTGCTCTTTCTTTGGCGCTATCCTGTGCTCTATTTCAAAAATAACGATGGGCAGAATTAAAGCTGCCAGTGGACAAACAAAGAACATAATAACGATCAGCCAATCTATATCAAAACCTATGGCGATTGTTGTGGTAGCTCCTAAGAGGAGAAAAATCTTCAGGGTAATCAGCGGTGCGTTTATAGAAGCGCGGCCGCCGGCTAAGGTTCCGCCAGCGTAAACAGCCCAGGGACTTAAGATGGCAAAGCCGATAATCCACACTAATATACCCTCACCGGCTGCGTCTAAGCCGGCGAGCCCTCTTCCATGGTACTCTCCCTGAACTAAGTCCTGAAGTAATCCATAAAAAGATAATATAATAATGGGTACTATAGCCGCGGCCAGGGCAAAACCTATTTCACATAGCAGGCGCTTTCCGCTAGATGGCATAGCCTTTACCTCTTTAGCGGCCTCTTTTTCTGCATCTGCCGGCGGCGCCGATTTATCCTCTTGTTCGGAAGTTTCTTTATTTTCAATTGATTCTTCTTCTTGCTGCGCTTCTTCGTCCATAATGACTCCCGGCCTTGATTGGCACATTTACGGCGGCGCACTATAGCAGAAAAGGGCGGAGCGGGCAAGGTGGCTAAATGTGGGGATAGAGACGAGAAGTGGCAGGAACTGTGAGTGCGGACAGCGTTAAAATAATATGCTGCCTCCAATAACTAACTATGTTATAATAAAGCTGGTTTGTGGAGGCTCTTATGGAATATGCCAAAATTCAGGTGAGCGTGCCTAAAGAGATGCAGGCCTATTTTGCCGATGATTATGCCGTTTACAGAGACGATGAACTTAAGCGCAATGCTCTTTTGCTTTATCCATATATTCATGGAAATATCATTTCTCATGGTCGTGCCGCCGAAATTTTGGGCATAAAAAAGCTTGATCTTATTAGCCTTTATGATCAAATGGGCTTTTCTTATTTTGACACGGATATTAGTGAAGTCTTAGCAGATATTCAAAATTTTCGTCATCATCGGGATAACCTTACATGATAGTTATTTCCGATACCACACCGATTATCTCGCTTCTTAAGATCAACCGCCTGGATTTATTGAAAAAACTTTTTGGTTCAGTACAAATTCCCCGTGGAGTATTTGCCGAATTAACAGACAACGAACGCTATAGTAAAGAAGCAGATGTTGTAAAACAGAGTGAATTTATTAAAATTGTTGATGAAATCGATGATAATTATGTTACTCTCATCCGCCGCTCTACCGGCCTTGACTTAGGAGAAAGCCAAGCTATATACCTTTCCGACAACAATAAGGCAGACTTGCTTTTAATGGATGAATTGCGTGGTCGGGAAGTGGCACGGCTCATGGGAATCAGAATTATGGGAACAATCGGTGTTTTAGGATTAGCTTATCAGGAGACCCTGCTAGCGAGGGAAGAAATAGAAGAGGCAATAAGAATCTTACGCGGTCATGGACGCCATATAAGTGACCATTTGTATAATCAACTTATTACGATGATTAATCAAAAATAAGCATCGCCATATCTTCATTTGCAATACTGGGCACTTCGATAATTCCGATCCCTACTTGACTGAGCGCGTTCGTTAAATGGTAGTTAACGTGGCAATTTTTGCAATTTTAGCAATTTCTGTCACCTTAACGGCCAGTTTTTTCATGTGGTAATAGAAATTACTGCACTCATAAGCGGCACTTTTTAGAAGCCTAAAAACAGATAAGCTGATAGCGCTTTGGGTGGGGGATGTTGCCGCCGCAAGCTGTGTGCCTATTTGCTTAGTCTTCTTACAGCCCACTCGCTAGCTTGCGCACTTCTTCCAACTTGGCGGGCGCTTTATTTTCATCCCCATTAGCGGTGATAATACCGGCGACTGCGATTCCGGCATAATCCATGTAGTCTTTAAACTGGGCAATAGCTCCATCATATACCCCCGGCGAGGCGGAGCTTAGTAGCAGGGCAGCTTTTTTAGCTTTGAGGGGTTTACCGATACAATAGACGCGTTGAATGGCCGCTTCCATTTGTACTGTCATGGTAAAATAATAAACCGGGGAGGCAAAAACAATCATATCAGCTTCTTTGTAAGCCGGCAAAATCTTTTCAAAATCGTCGTGTTGGACGCATTGCCCGGCGCCCTTATTGTGGCAATATTCGCAGCCTAGGCAACCGGCAATCTTCATGCGGCCAACATGGAATGTTTCAACTTCGTGGCCGGCGGCTTTGGCCCCCGCGCAAAAGGCTTCGACCAGGGCAGCGGTGTTTTCCTTTCTTGGGCTTCCGTTAAAAACAGCGATTTTCATGATTTCCTCCTCCTAGCTTAAAGAGCTTTATTTATGGGCAGATGCGCTATGTGTGCACAGAGCCGATAAGTAAAGCGCTTAACAGCTAAGGGCCCCTAAAGCAAGCAGAATTTCGCAAATGCTGCACCGGATACAATGAGAAAGAGGGCGACAACTTAGAGGTGAGTTATTAAATGGGATATGGTTAAGCCACCCTAGTCTTTAATGCAGCGAACCGAGCGGCCGCCCTTCTTATTGTCGTAGTGCACAAACGCAGTGTTTTTATACACGTACAGGCTGTTCGCATTGGAATCATCGGTTTCCGTACTGGACCAGAATTCGGTGAACGATCCGAGATCGTTGTAGTTGCTGGAGGTGGAGGAGTAGTAGCCGGCGGGGCAGATTTTCATGGCATCTTCCTAATTATATAGGCAGCCATATTTTTCCACAAAATCTGTATCAGCATCGGTATTGGCATGGCAGGTGAGTGAGCTACCGTCATAACCGGTGGTGCCATACATATTGTTAGCTGTCCAGGTGGAGCCATCAATAATGACTAATCCGATGTCGCAATTCGGGCCAATTTTTTCATTTAGGCACTCATCGCAGTTTTCGCCGCCCTTTAATGGGCTTTGGCAGGCATCTTTTTTGCAATGGCCAGTACTAGGATCTAGCTCGCCGTGTTTAGAGTTACATGTAATGGGAATATCGCAGTCATCACCCACAAAATTATCCTCGCAGATGCAGCCTAGGCCATCTATGCCGTCAAGGCAAAAGTGCTGGCCGTCATCTTCACAAGCGCACTCATTTTGGCAATTTAGGCCAAAGAAGCCCGGCTTACAGTTTGTATCTGGGGCTTTATCGGTTTTAGCGTCCAGGCCTTTATCGGTGACGGTATCTCCCAGGCACCCACCTTTCCTTCGGCTCCGACTTAAGGGAATGCGTTCCCTTAAGAATCCCCGCAAGGTGCCCGTTTTCCATGCACTGGGTAAAATTTCTGCATTGCCGTTAAATGGAGCTCCTCCCTCTCTGGGGAAGGAGCGATTTTCAAAACAAACCAATAAGTTAGGAGGAGAGGTCCGCTTAGCCGGGGCTGCCGCCCAGCCGCCCTGCTAGAGCTCGGTGGTACTATTCAGAGTGCTTATTCTGCCTTGTAATACTTGCTAAGAGTGGGGAATTTATCGGGATTTTCCAGCACTGTTTTTTCAAACATGGTGAAATAATCCTCATTGGAGGTATTCGCGCTGATTTCCTGCATTTTGGCCAGCGCTTGATCTCTTAGTTCACTGGCATGTTCCAGCTCTTCCCCGGTGGCATTGGGATTACCAAAAATGGCATTGGCCTGATCCAAAATGTCATAAGCCTCTTTCAGCGGATCGCACATATCATTTAAGAGCTTGGCTTCGGCGATAAAGGCTTCGCGCACATCGTTATCAGGGTTATATTTTACATCGCCCTGCTGCAGGCCGTCGCGGCCAAAGGGGAGCCTGCTGCGGTCAAAGCCCACGCTGCCGGTGACGCGCACAATGTCTATGGAATCGCAGGAGTGCAAAATCATGGCTTCCGCGCTGTCTATCGGCAATTTACCATTGATAAAGGAGGCGATTTTATCAATATAGGCTTCATCGGTAATGCCCTGAGCTCTAAGGTGCTCTTTGAGCTTTTCGCCGCTTCGGCCTTCATAGACATCGGGGCCGTTTTGCAAGCGCCCGGCATCGTGCAGGGCAATGGCGCGGATTAAGCCGTAGCGATC
>JAEEML010000049.1 GCA_016283195.1 Deltaproteobacteria bacterium
AGAAGATATTGCTGTAAAAAAAGCTAAAAGCAACTATGATGAAATATTATCTGATGAAAAATTTGTAGCCTATTTAAAAGAAAAGAAAATTTTATCAGTCTTTTAGAATGTATTAGAATTTACCAGCTAAAACTGGTAAATATTCCAAACTGAAGGGCAACAATATCGATAGAATCTAACAGGAGTCCCCATGAACACTTTCGGCCGCTATTTAAAAATCACCACCTTTGGTGAATCACACGGCCCCATGATGGGCGCTGTTTTAGACGGCTTGCCCGCTAATTTGCCCATTGATCCTGCCGTGATAACCGCTGAGCTCGCTCGCCGCCGCCCGGCCGGTGACGCCGTTTCCACGAGTCGCATAGAGCCCGATGAATTCCAAATAGTTTCCGGCCTCTGTGATGGCAAAACCAGCGGCGCCCCGCTTACAATACTCATACCCAATGTGGCGCAAAATAGCGAAGAATATAAAGATGTTGCCGATATATTCCGCCCCGGTCACGGCGACTTTGGCTGGTATCATAAATATGGCACTATGCCCGGGCCGGGCGGCGGCCGCCTCTCCGGCCGCGAAACAGTGGCGAGAGTTGCCGCCGGCGCTATAGTAAAGGCCATTTTAAAAAGGCAGGGCATCAATATATATGGCTATACCAAGCAAATCGGGCCTATTTGCGCCGCGGAGCGCGAAAAGGAATTTATTGAACAAAATCCCTATAGATTGCCCGATAGAGCGGCCGCCCGCGAGGCTGAAAAGCTCATTGCTGACCTGCGGGCGGCCGGGGACACCATCGGCGGCCAGGTGGTCATCGTGGCCGAAAATGTGCCCGCCGGCTGGGGGAGCCCCGTCTTTGGCAAGCTGGATGCCACCATCGGTAAGGCTATGTTTTCCATTGGTGCCGTTAAAGGGGTGCTCTTTGGCGAGGGGCTTTCTTTTGCCACCATGCGCGGTAGCGAGAGTAATGACCAACTGGGGCCGGCGGGCCCGCTTACTAACCACGCCGGCGGCACCAACGGCGGCCTCTCAAACGGCGCTCCTATTGTGGTGACTCTTGTGGTTAAAGCGCCGCCCTCCATCGCGCTTACCCAAAAAACCGTTAATACCAAGGGCGAGCCCTGCGCGATAACCATTAAGGGTCGCCACGACTGCTGCCTCTGCCCGCGCATTATTCCGGTGGCTGAGGCCATGCTGGCGCTCACGCTTTTTGATGCTTTTTTGGAAAGGAAATTAGCATAGGAGAAAATAATGGAAAAAAATGATTTAGAACAGCCTGTTATCAATAAAAAGGCCCTTAAACGTGAGTTTATCAATGGCACCTGGACTATTCCGCTTAGTATCTTGGCCGCTTTGCCGGCTATATATAATCTGATTTATGCCATAAGCCATAGAATATGCCGCGATTATTATACTTTTATCTCATGGTGCTCTACCATGGTGATCTCTCTCCTCATGGTTATTATGGCCACTATTTTGCTCATGAATTATGATAAAAAAAATAGTGAAGCGAATTACAGTTTATATAAAATCGCCTTTGCCGAAAGTTTGCTGCCAATTATACTTTGCGCTTTTTGGGGCATAAATTTAGTAAGTTATTTTTTGTGGAAACATGGTAGCTATCATTATATGGCCGACTGGCATATCCACGCTTTTGAAACACTTGTTACCGATGTTATCGGCTCTTTTCTTATCTCCAGCTTAGGTATCGTGCTCTCTTTTGTAGCCGAACATAGCCTTTTAAAAACCTTAAAAAATAAGGAGCAAAATGGCCAGGACAGCGAAGAAAATAATAATTTAAAGCGCCTGGTGCATAAAAGGCGCACAATAAAAATAGCCTTCCTTATAGTGCTGGTGCTGGGAGTGATTATAAAATTAAGCTTGGCTTAGCTCTCTAGCGATAATCCCTCCTTATTGCTCCTTTTTTTTAAGCTCATTAAAGCCAGAATAAGAGAAATAGCCATCCCGATATGGGGAAGCCAGGGCGGGCATACTATTTTGCTAGCAGCCGCAAGGATAGCCGGAACAAGGCCAAAGAGCCCGCCCAAACAGACTCCGGCATACCAAAGCGGCTTTCTTATGGCATATTTTTTATGCGTCATGATAGCTAGAGCGAGCGGCGCCACAATACCCGGCGTATATACCGAATAGGCTATGGTCAAAAGAGCGATAATGTCATGGCCCAAAAGCGCGAGAAAAGTGGCCAGAGCCCCAATGACAATTACCAGTAAGCGCAAAACGGCAATCCTCTGAGTGCCAATAATATCGCTGCCCAAAATGGCCGCCGAATTGATGAGGCAGGTATCAGCCGAAGAGAGGAGCGCCGACAAAAGGCCCACCGAGAGGAGCCCCGCCAGCGGGAGAGGTAATAGGGAAACTAGGCGGAAAAGAGGATTGGTGCCCATGGCCAGAGAGTCCGGAACGTAAGTAGCGGCCCACATACCGAGACTAACAATGAGGATGCTAAAAATAATAATGGCCAAGCTGCCGGCCAAAACAGCTTTTTTGGCCGCACCCGCCTCTTTTGCCACCAAATTCCGGGAAATAACATCAGGGCCTAAAAAATAGGCGCCACCTACTGTAAAGGTCATCATAAGCAAATCGGGAAAAGTGAATTTTTCATTTAAAAGCGCAAAGTTACCAAATGTCACCAGCGTTTTCGAAGGATTTTCCGCAGTAATTATTGCCGCTTTTGACTCCAGCCCGGAAAAGCCGCCAAAAAGATAAATAGCGGCCAGCAAAAAGCCGAGGCTCAAAATGGTAAATTGCAAAGCATCGGTGCGCACAACAGAAAGCTGCCCGCCAAGAAGTGTATATATAATAACAATAGCCGCGGTGATTAATACCACTTCCTTGCCGGCTTCATGCCCTAAAACCAGGCCGATAAAACCGGCCAGAGCGGCAAACTGGGCGGCAATAATCCCTATCCACGAGACAGCAATAATTAAGGCCACTAGTTTGCGCCCGCTTTTTCCCACACACTTTTCGGCAATTTCCGGCAGAGTGCGCACCTTAAGGTCGTGAACTTTTTGGCTCAAAAATATTCCCTGAAGAAAGAGGCCGATAGCCCCAACACCAAGCCACCAAAAAGCGGCAAAGCCTATCTTTTCGGCCCGGGCGGCAATGCCAACTGTAGCCGAAGCCCCCAAAACCGTGGCCATGAGGCTCATAAAGACCAAAGCGGCACTTTGCCGGCGGCCGGCGACAACATAATCATCAAGATTTTTCACCTTAAAAAAGTCACGCAGGCAAATAAACGAGAGCGCCAAAAAGTAAATGATAAGCAGTTTCATAATAAACCCAGAATAGCACCTTTAGAAATTGCGCCAAGAAGCCGCCGTTCCAAGCAGCTAAGCCTTAGCTGATAACACAGCGGGCGGGCTAGTAAAACAGAAAAATATCGTAGTAGCCGAATGAGCCCAATTATTTAACCATGACAATACGATTAATTACGTTTCTTATGTGTGTGGCTCTCAAAACTGTCTCACCACTGTGTCACCTGACACACTTTGGCACGCAATTTGCGTTTACAAATGCGCGCCACCAACTGACCGACCTAACCTCTCCTCCTCAAGTAGTGGAAATCATTAAAAATCGTCCCTCCCCGATGCCGGGAGGGACTCCAATTCTAGGCTTTTTCCCCCTTGCTGTTTTGGAGAGGGGAATTATTCAATAATATCGCTTAATTGCAAGGGGTGAGGTCAGAGAGATGGCTATCCACTTTCTGGAGCTCCAAAAAGCGGAAAAAATCGTGACTGGGGCTCGCTGATTAAAATCAAGGGAAAGGATGATAAGAGGATAGTCGAAGCCAAGAAAAGAATAGCCAAAGCAGAGAAAGAGCTAAGCAAAATCCGACTTCAGTTGGAGCAAAGAGAAACAGCGCTGGCAACTAAGAAAAAGCAAACAATCGATCAAGGAAAACTTGAGAAAGCCCTGTCCCTGACCAAAAAATTCATGGCTCTTGGCCATAGCCAAGAAGAAGCGGCCGAATTTGCGGAAATAGATGCTAACTTACTTGATTAATGTTGTTCCGATAAGACTTTATTCTCAGAGGTAGCATACAAAGTTCCATTTATCCGATAGAAGATATTCCACTAAAACTTTAGAAAATATGGCGCGAAGGCCTGGGTGCATAGATTAGCTTAGCTGTGGGTGCGCATAAAGGCGGCTTGTGAAAGGTCATCGAGCTCGTTTTCTTCTTTGGCTGCCAGCTCTTTTTTTACCTCTTTTTCCCACTTTTCTTTGTGTTTTTGCAGGGCTTTTAAATCCTGAGTAGCTTTGATCATGGCTTCTCTGGCCCGCTCCACACCGCGCTCTTTATCTTCTACAACGCGTTGTTGCGAAGCAATGACCTCCTGCTGATTCACCTCTTCTTCTTTTAAACGATCAATATAATGGTTGCCGGAGATAACAGCTTGGGTACTCATTTCGCCGCGCATCTGTTTTTCGGCGTATTCTTTGCGCTTTTCCTCACGGCGCAGCACCATTTTCTCCAGCTCTTGCTCCATTTCTTCTTTGCGCTTTTGTTCGCGCAGGAGAATTTTTTGCGCATCGGCAAAGGCATTTTCCGCTTCGCCTTTTTCTCTTTCGCGGATATCAAGGAGAGTTTGCAAATTGTATTTGGGCATTTGGGGCATAGGCCACCTCCAAGGTAAAGACAATAGACTTCTACAGCCTTTAAGATTCTTTTGCAATCTATTTGGATTGATAAAAGGATGGTAGGCGCGAGCGGGGTTGAACCGCTGACCCCCACCGTGTCAAGGTGGTGCTCTCCCACTGAGCTACGCGCCTAGCTCGGCGCTCCTTATATTAAGGCCGGAGGCGCTTGTCAAGATCTTTTTACAAATTTTCTGCATTTAAAAATAAATGCCCGTTTTCATTTATATAATTACCAGCAGTAATTTGGTGCAGCTTAAAAGGCGAAGGCTCTAAATCAGCGCCGGTTTTAAAGTGCACTTCTATATAGTTTTCGCTGGTGCCGATTAGATAAGCACCGTTTTTCTGCTCAAAAATTACTGATAGCTGGCGCCCTATCTGCCGGGCATAGAGGGCTTTACGCCGTTCAAAATCAAAAGCGTGCACCTCTTTTAAGCGCTCTTTAAGCACCGGCGCCGGCGGAGTATCGCCCATATTAAAAGCCGGGGTGCCTGGGCGCGGGGAGAAGGGAAAAATATGCATATAATCAAGCGGCACATTTTGGAGAAAATCCATGGTTTCCTTAAAAGCGGCCGCATCTTCGCCGGGGTGGCCGATTATTATATCACTGCCGATGGTAGCCAGGGGAAAGCGCTCTTTTAAAGCCAGAACTTTTTCCCTAAACAGGGCTTTTTTATATGGGCGATTCATGCGCTCTAAAACGCTATCACTCCCGCTTTGTAAAGGCAGATGAAAATGGGGGCAAATACGCGCCTCATATTCGCTGAGAGTATTTAGTAATTCATCTGTAATTTCAATAGCTTCAAGAGAACCGAGGCGCAAACGTACCGCTCTGTTCTTTATAACAAGTTCCCGCACCAGCGCGGCCAGAGAGGTGGCTGGTTTTAAGTCTATGCCGTAGCGGCCTAAATGAATACCGGATAGCGCAATTTCTTTATAACCTTTTTGGGCAATTTGGCCGATAAAGGCCACTGCCTGCTCAAAAGGCGCGCTTTGGCTCGGGCCGCGAGCTTTGGGAATGGTGCAATAGGCACACTTACCGTCGCAGCCGTCTTGTACTTTTATCTCCGGGCGGGTGCGGTAGCCGGCTACGGCCAAAATGGGCGATAGTTCAGTGGCTATGCTTATTTCCTGCCCCAGAATGAATGAGGCGACTTTGATCCAGGAGGCCGGGCCGAAAACAGCGACAACCCCGGCCATCTTTAAAAGAGCGCTGCCTTCGAGAGCCCCCAGACAGCCGGTGACAATAATTTTACTGCTGGGATTTAAGCGGACGGCGCGGCGAATTTGTTTTTTTGCTGTGGCGGCGGCGACTGCGGTTACGGCGCAGGTGTTGATAACTACCCATTTATTGCCGGAAAGCCCATGATTAACGGCAATATCTCTAGTGAGCAAAAAGCGTTCAAGACTACCTGATTCCGCCTGGTTAACCCGGCAACCAAGTGTAATTAAGTCAATTGTTTCCATGGGTTATTGTAGTTCTGAGTTAATGTTGGTCAAAATGGTAAAAAAGAGATTTTGCAAACGCGGCTCGCGGCGAAATTCCATGGCGGCCGCGCCTAAAAGTTGGTCAATCGCCTGCTCGATAACCAGGCGCGCATTGCGCCTTTCTACGCGCATACCGCTTTGGGTGTCCTCTTTGGCTGTGAATTGTTGCATGGCAATAAGATGCTCGAGCATTTGCTCAGCATCATCCAAATCGGCCGGCACAATACCTGCCGCTTCCACTGAGGCCAGATGATTGCGGGCCACATGCAAAAGAGTTTTGGTGTGTTCGTAGATTTGCAAAAGATCTTTGGGATCGATGGTGAGCCCCACACCAAAGGTCTGCAACATGGCGGGATTATCTTTGTAGCGGATATTTATGGCCTCTCTAAAGCTCTGAATCCAGGCTACCAGCTCCTTCTGCGCTTTTTCCTGCGGTGAATCGCAATCCACCGGCGGACGCAGATGGCCCAAACTGGTGTCGGCCTCTAAAATTTCCACGGCCTTTTGTAATGTTTGGCGAAATTCATCGCCTATCCCGCGATGTTTGAGACGCTCCTCATGAATCGTTACCAGCCCCAGTGCCTGGCGTCCGGCGGCCAGGGCCTGTTCAAAGGTGAGTCTAGGTTGATTCTTGGCTGGGCTCATTGTCCATCCCTTTCTCCTAGCGGCAAGTTTAAACACTTTTGTTAACAGCGCAAATTTTTGGCCGTTTTTTTAATATTTTGTGGCTAAATGGGGTGAGAATAAGCGCTAAATCAGTCCGGTAAACGGCGGTTAATCTAAATATTCGCGCTTAACCGGCAGAATAAGGCGGTAAGATGTAAGTTGATCCGGCTCGCTGAAAATTATCTCCAGCCGGGCCGTATAGGAGGGCAATTTCGGCAATTTTGTCACCACCAGGGTAAGAGGAGGAGCATCTGGGATAATAGCCGGAAAATCACTAATAATATCAGCCTCTTTCCCGTGGCCTTCCTGCACTTTGGCCCCGCTTTTATCAAAAATATCAATTTGGTAAGAGAGCGGCTCCTTTATTTTACCCCAAACGGCAAAGTAATATTCCACTTTCGAGCTGCTATCGCTTTCCTCAAAAACCAGTTTTGAACGGAGTAAATCCCAGCGCACACCGCGGGTTATGCTGGTGGCTTCCGGGGCATAATTTTTATTTACGAGCTCCAGGAGTTCGCGATATTTGGCCTCCTGGTTCAATAGCTCCTGGGGAAAGGCGGTTAATTTGCGCTCAAAAATTAAATAATTATAGGCCATGGCTTGGCCGCCGTCGGGATTTAAATTGCTAAAACAAAAAGCTAGCGGGCTAAAACTTTTAGCCATTTGGTAAGTATTGGTGATGCGGCTCAAATTATCGTAATAATCAGCCAAAGGTTGGCCGGCGTTTTTTAAGTAGGTGCGATCGTCCTTTATGGCCAGTGCTCCTTGGGCCTCCAAAAGGGCATCATGGAGCCTTCTAAGCTGCTCCTTATAATCCAGAGCCGGTTGCCAATAGCTGGTAACTTTCCAGTTGCCGTCTTCTTTTATCAGCGGGAGCATACAGCTAAAAGCCTTATCGTCGCCGCGCAAGGTTATCTCCAGGCTGGTAATGGCATCGGTAGGCGATTGGCGCAGTACAGTGGCATGGCAGATGTCTCTTTTTTGCAAAAGGCGCAAATCAAAAGTCCGCTGATCCCAGTTAAAGTGGCTATAATCATTTTCTGAAATCTCAGCCCGATTGCGTGCGGAAAGAAGATTATAGGCGCTCTCAAGTTGGCCGGCGGCGTGGAAGGCGCAAAAATCTTCCGCGGCTTTTTCCGGTGAAGAGCAAGCGACAAATGTCATAACAGTCGGTATTAAAAACAAAAACAATGCTTTCTCTTTTTTCGGCATGGAAAACCCCTGATTTTTACTGGCGGCGCATTTACTAATGCCCGCCGGTTTTCACTACAACATTTTTTAGTGCGGTTGCAATATCCCCATTTGCCGGCAGTGTTTGTTAAAGGCTATTTTGCTCACCTCCAATATTGACTTTTGAGGCAATAACAATAGAATGATTAAGGCTGTTTTTTTCAAATCTGTTTTCAGGAGGAGAAAGAGCAATGAAAAAAGCGGGATTATTATTAAGCACGGTTTTGACGGTATTTTTAGCTGCTTCTTGTAGCCATCCGGTGAATGGTGAAGAAGGCGAAAAAGGTTGCGGCAAGTGCCCTGAAGGCACAGAGTGCAATGTAGCTACCAATAAGTGCGAAACTCTTTGCAACGAAGATGACGATTGTGGCTCATGCTCAAAATGCGAGCAAAATTTTTGCAATAAATATGCTGATTTCTGTGTTGTTAAGGTGGAGCCGGAATCAAATGCCACCAATGTGCCGATTAGCCGCCAAACCATGAAAATAACCTTCAGCGGTGAAGTTAATCCCAACAGTGTAACTTCGGCCAATATCGGTCTTTTGCGTAATGATAACGAGCCTATTACCAGCACTCCAAAAGCTTCCGGTAAGGAGGTGGAACTTTCTATCGGCACCATTTTAAGCCCGGCCACCAAATATACAATTTGGGTAGCTAAAGAGTTGCAATCAAAAGATTTTATCTTTTTAAATGAGCGCTTTGAATCCAGCTTCAACACTGTGCGCAGTGATTCAACAGCCGCCGGCCCGGCCGGTTTTGGCCTCTCACCGGTGGCCGGGCAAATGAAGGGCGGCAAATATACTCTTGATGTCGTCGGCGGCCCTATTGCCGGTACTGCCGAAAAAGGTGGCAGCCAAGTGACTGTCAGCGATGGCTTCTGGAAATAAGCAATAATCTTCCCTTATCTTTCTGTAATTTCTTTTAAATCAGCCATATCCCCGGTGGTTATTCCCAGTTTTTGGCAGAGTCCGCCGTTTATTTCTAAAACATAGCGACTTTTTTGGCCGACAGAACGGCTTTCTAAAGTGAGCGGCTCGGCTTCATGAACTATGCCCACTATCTGACCGCCGGAGGAAATAAAGAGCATATCGAGGGGAATGAGAGTGTTTTTCATCCAGAAAGAGCGCACGGCATCATCCGCAAAAATAAAGAGCATACCTTGCCCTCTGGGTAAACTTTCACGGTGCATGAGGCCAACCATGTGCTCATGGGGAGTTTTTGCGAGTTCTACTTTAAATTCATATACCTCGCCGCTTTTAGCTGTTATGGTAAGGCGCGATAAGTGCTGTTCATTTAAAACTTCGGCGCCGTTTTTGGCTGGTGCATGGCCGGAGCAGGACCAAAAACTCGCCAAGGCACAAAAAATCAGCGTCCGAACAATATAAGGCGATTTTAAAAGTTGCATTTATTTTTGATCTTTATCACTGGTTCTTGGCTGGCAACGTTTGAAAGTGGCGGTGGCGTCGGTGGTAGTGGAGGCTATAGTGGCACATTGATAAAGCTTTACATCCTGGCAATCGGAATCTTTTTCGCAAGGAGCAAAGACACAATAAGCTTCACCGGCATGGGCCCCCAAATCCTGCACGGCTTGGCAAGTAAAACCATCAGGACAGGGATTATTGTCATCACAACGGCGCGAACAGTATGGGGGCATATTGAGGTGATTTAAGCAGATAAAAGTCTCGCAAATACCGTCTTGCAAGATTTGTTCATCAGTGATTACCGGCTCTTCACCAACCACAATTTCGTTTTTATTGACGCCTTCCGACCATTTTTTTTCATCAACGGCGCAGGGAGTGCCCAAATCTTCTTTATTGCAAGAAGCCAAAAAAGCGGGCAGGAAGCATCCAAAAATTACTAAAATTACTTTTCTTTTTTGTATTGACACAGCTTAATCTCCTCGCGCGGGTGCACATTAGGCATGGTTACACAATTAAAAAGCTCTTCATCACCGCAATCGGCAGCGCTTTTACACTCTTTAAAAGCACAAAATTTATTTTTGGCATAAGGACCTATTTCTTGCACCTGGCGGCAGGTAAAACCAAGCGGGCAACCGCCGTCATTGCGGCATTTTTGGCTGCAATAGCCGGAGGAGCCTTTGGTGGCGATACAAATGTATGAGGCACAGTCAAAGGCCAGGTCCTGTGAAACAACCTCATTGACCGAGGTCATATTTTCTGCTGTATCACTGGCGGCATCTAAAGTTAGCGGGCAGGCTTTGCCGAGGTCGTGATCGGCACAAGAAGCCAGCGGTAATGCGGCTAGTAGCAAAATAAGAAAGCGCTTATAAGCCATTAGTAAATTCCTTTTACCGCGCTTCAGCCAGAAGCGCCGGGCTATTATATCATGAGCCTTCGCGGCTAACAAGAGACTTGCGCCGCGGAAACCACAAAACTCCGCGCCTGGGATAAACGGCCTTCTCCGGCTCCTTAGTCGTTAATTTGGCGGAAAAGGTGGCTTCTTCCAAAAGAAAAGCCGGATTATCATCTTTTGTTTGTTGCAAAATCATTTCTTTTGCACCGCAAAGTTGCAATTTATAACAGTGTTTTGATTTTACCGGAATAAAGCCGCTGACCAGGCGGGCCATGCCCGGGCAAGAGCGCACTTTTTGTGCCAGAGCGGCTATTGGGCCATCGGCCCAGGGGGTAAAAGCCCAGTATGACCAGCGCAAAAGCGTATGATCAAGAGAAGTTACATGATCCAGCTCTTCTATTAAGCGCGGGCGCGTCCAGGCACGCTCACTATGGCACCAATCTTTGCCGCCGATAAAAAGGCGGCAACTTTCATCGTGCAGACAGGGGGCGAGGGTATAAAGGCGCTCTTTAAGAGTTTCCCGACAGGCCAGCAAAGTAGTTGTGCAATCTTTGGTAGCCGGCTCGATTACCGTGACAAAACCAAGCCCCGGAGCCAGGCGGCTCTCTAAAAGAGTGCGTAAATTTTCGGCTTTTTCTTCCAAAACGTTGCGCCTGCTGGCACCTATGACCTCGTTTAAAATATTGGCCATTAAAATAATGTGATAACCACCGGCTACTTTGGGCGCCTCCTGCAAAATATCGCCGCGAATAGTGCGTATTTTAAGGCGCGAATCTTTAGGCTCGCTAAGCCCCAAATAGTGAGCAAGCGGCCCGATATCAGCGAGTAATTGCGGAGCTTTGTCCACAAAATCTAGTTCAATATTCATCTCCTTCGGCATAAGAGTAAGGAGAGTAGCGGCGCAGGCCAGGCCGGCACTGCCCGGGCCGGATCCAAGGTCCAAGAGACGCACAACCTTGCAGCCATCTTCGCCCGGCTCTATTTTTTGGAGCAAGATTGTGAGTATTTCCTGCAATTCCCCCATGATAGCAAAAGTGCGGGCGGCATTTAAAAGAAAATAGTGGCCGAGGTAAGCAGCTCTGAGGCCGGTTTTTTGAAAGAGATTGGGCTTCATTTGGCCGCGGGCGTGGTTGTAAATCTCGGCCAGTTCGGCTACATCGTTCCCCAGTAGGCGGGCGAGAGACGGCGCGTCATTTACTTTGGCAGCTCCGTGCTTGGGCCGATAATGTTCCAAAAGATAAGCGGCAAGTCCGTCTTCCCACTCTCGCGGAATGTAGCGCGGGCGGGGCAAAAAAGCGCGATTTTCTCTTTCCCCGGCTAATTTTTTGGCTGCTACCACCGGCTTAATTCTCTCTCGCGGTGATTTATTTAGTTTTTCATTTGTTGATTGCACTTTAGGTAATGTTTCAAAATTACTCTTTTTTTCTGTTCTTTTCATGCATCGTGCCTTAACTTTTAGCAAAATTTGGCCTTTTTAAAATTCGAGCCAATATCTTTAGCTGATACTCCCTTTTCTGTTGCACTTCAAGAAGATGATGACTATAAAAGCTTGTAACACTTTCCGGCAATTAGCTCGGATGCCAAAGGAGTAGTAAGGATGAGCACTTTTGAAAGCAAGGACATTCGCAACATCGCTCTAGTTGGTCACAAAGGTACAGGCAAGACATCGGCCGCTGAGGCCATGCTCTTTACCAGTGGTGTGACTACCCGCCTCAACAAAGTTGACGATGGCAACTCAATTCTCGACACCGATCCGGAGGAGCAAAAACGCATATCATCGCTTGCTCTCCATGTAGCTAATTGTGAGTGGAAAGGGGCTAAAATCAACATTTTAGACACCCCTGGAGATGGCAATTTCTTCCAATTTACCCAAAACGCCATTTGTGTAGCTGAAGGCATTATCTCTTTTGTCAGCGCCCCCGACGGTGTTGAAGCCCAAACGCTGCGCACTTACAAAATGGCCGATGAGCGCAAGATTCCCAAAATTATCTTTATTTCCAAGATGGATCGTGAACGGGCCGACTTTTTGGGCTGCTTTAAACAAATTAAAGAGCGCATGGCTCCCGACGCCATTCCCATGGTTTTGCCTATCGGTAAAGAAGATTCCTTTAAAGGCATTGTTGATCTCATCAATATGAATGCCCGCATTTTCGAGAGTGATGGCAAGGGCAAATTCCATTTGGAAGATGTTCCGGCCGATATGCTGGAACTCGCCAAAGAGCAGCGTTACAAACTAATGGAAGAGGTGGCCGGCACCGATGAAAAGCTGCTTGATAAATTTATGGAAACCGATGAGCTGTCACAGGAAGAATTGGTGAGCGGTACTTCCAATGCTCTGAAAAACCACCTTTTAACACCTGTCCTCGTGGGCTCAGCTGTGCGCAACATGGGTATTCCCATGCTCATGGATATGATTGTCAACTTGATGCCCTCACCGCTGGAGGGGCCGCTTCATCCCTCGCACGATAAAGACGGCAAGGAAGTGGAAATTCCCCGCGATCAGCATGGTGATACTAACGCCATTGTCTTTACTACTTTGGTGGATCAACACGCCGGCAAAATCAATATTATGAAAGTTTTGTCCGGTACGCTCTCTTCCGACAGCACTATTTACAATGTGCGCAAAAACAATAACCAAGAGCGCCTCGGTACTTTGCTCGCTCTTCAGGGGCGTAAAACCGAAGGTATCGATAAAGCGGTTATGGGTGATATTTGCGGAGTTGCCAAACTAAAAGATACCGACACCGGCGACACTTTAGCGAGTACTCCAGATGCTCCGCAACTCGATTTGCCACCTATCCCGCCGATTTTGATTTCTTATCGCCTCTTGCCGAAAAACAAGAATGATATTGATAAAATAGGCCAGGGTATCAAGCGCCTGCAAGAAGAAGATCAGGCTTATGGTTTCGGCCATGACGAAATCACCCAGGATCTCGTGCTTTCCGGTTGCGGCGTCACACACCTCGAAGTGGCTTTGGAGCGTTTGCGCCGCCGCTACGGTATTGATGTCGATTTGGCCCCCATCAATGTGCCTTACCGCGAAACTATCACCAAGCGGGTGGACAACATCGAAGGCAAGCATAAAAAACAATCCGGCGGTCGTGGCCAGTTTGGTGTGGCTATTTTGAATGTCATGCCTAATCCCGGCAAGGGCTATGAATATGTCAACTGCATTGTGGGCGGCGCCATTCCCAAACAGTGGATCCCCTCAGTTGATAAAGGTATTCAAAATGCCCTTAAACAGGGTATTGTGGCCGGTTATCCGGTGGTGGATATTAAAGTTGAATGTATCGATGGTAAATATCACGATGTCGATAGTTCCGAAATGTCCTTCCAAATTGCCGGCTCCAAGGGTATTAAAGCGGCTATGGCTCAGGCCAAGCCGGTGATTTTGGAACCCATCATGGAGATGGAAGTTATTGTCCCCGAAGAGAACATGGGCGATATCATGGGCAATTTGAATAGCCGCCGCGGGCGTATTTTGGGCATGGATACCAAAGATGGTCTCTCCACCATTAAAGCCAATGTGCCGATGGCCGAAGTGTTGATGTTTGCTCCAGATTTGCACTCGGTTACCGCCGGTCGTGGCACCTTCACCATGAAGCTCGTCTCTTATGAGCGCGTGCCCGACCAATTAGTGCCCAAGATTGTGGCCGATAGCCCGGTTAAACCTAAAGCCGAAGAAGAAGAATAATCCCCAAATTATGAAGTTATTCCTCCCCGGTCCGGAGCCGCGTGAAAGTAATCAAACGCTCTGGATTCTCGCTATCGGCAATCTCATACTCCTTGTTATTGCCCGTTTTATGGGCTCTTGGCTGGTTTCGGCCAAACATGATGCGGTGCCCTTTCTCACCTGCTTTTTTCGCAAGGTCACCGGCCATTACTGCCCCTTTTGCGGCATGACCCGCTCTTTTAACGCTGCTATGCACGGTGAATTTGGACGGGCTTTTTATGAAAACCCCATGGGCCCGGTGCTAATAATTTCCGGCCTTTTGCTCTTTTTCTGGCAATGCCTGGCTCTTTTAATAAAGCGCCACCCGGCGGAGAAAGTGTGGAAAATACTTGGCAAAACGCTCTTTGTTATGCTGCTTATTAACTGGATTTATCTCTTTTTTGCCAAAGTGTGAGATTATAAAAGGCTTACGCTTCTTCAGCTAAAACAGCTTTGATATAAGCGGCGTCAAAAATGCCTTCGCGGGTAATCACTACCTCGCCGTCCTCAATATCCACCACTGTGGAAGATACCGACTTGGTGAGCTCGCCGGCCTCGATGAAAAGATCGATGCGGCTGGCAAAATTTTTCTTAATCATGGCCGGCGACTGAGCGCCGCTCTTTTTTTGCTTATTGGCACTGGAGACCAATACCGGGCGGCCCAAAAGTTTAACCACCTGGCGGGCTACCGGCGAGGCCGGCACGCGTACGCCCAATTTGCCATGGACTCTGGTGAGCTCTTTGACTACCTGTGGCGGCAGGTTGTCACTCGGGGGTAAAAGGATAGTAAGCGGCCCGGGCCAGCACTTTTCCATGAGCTTTTTAGCCGCGTTGTCCACGCCGCTCACCACCTGTTTCAGCATAGCTGTATCGGCCACAAAGATGAGCGATGGGGCCTTTTGGGTGCGGCTTTTACATTGCAAAAGGGTAATAACCGCTTTGCTGTTGGTGGCATCCACCATAAAGCGGTACGAGCCGTTGCAGGGCATACAAACGAGGCCGCCCCGCTCCAAAACTGCACAAATTTGGCCGTTGTGGCCGCCGATAAGTCCTTCATTGGGTACTGTAATAGTATTCACGTTAAAGCTCCTCTATCCGGCGGGCTTTGCCATAGAGCCGGAAGCATATTTTTTAACATAGCAGGGCTATATTTTATTGCAACATTTGCTTTTCTTGCCAGGGAGAACTTTTCCACGGTGAAACCAACCAAATTAAATTAACTAGTCGCAAATCAGTTTTTTTAATATTACTCATTGGTTTTGATATTCAAAACATTGGAATATTCCATATTTTTCCAAGAAAAAGCGCAGCATTGAGTAATTCGCGTAAAATAATTACTTTAGTGTGTCAATATCGCTTACCGAAAGGCCGGTTACGGCATAGACAGTGGCAGAGTCCATATTTAAATGCAGCATTCTTTTGGCTGTTCCCGATGTTTTTCATAAAAATCCAACAAGTTAGGAGAGAGGTTTTAGAAAAGCGCCAAGCGCTCCCGGCAGGAACAGGATTTTTAAATATCTTGAATATCTAGGAGCCCCACCACTTTGCCTGCTTCGTCCAGCACAGGCAGAGCGTTTATGTGGTGTTTATTCATAATAACGCGGGCTTCACGCACCAAAGTAGCGGCAGTAAGAGAGATGCCCGGGCTGGTCATTACCTCGCCCACCAGGCGATCGGCCAATTTGTCATCATGGGCCCAGGCGCGGCGAAAATCGCCATCAGTAAAGACACCTAAAAGGCTGCCTTTTTCATCAACCACGCAGGCGCAACCGGAACGGGCTTCGCTAATGGCCTCAACAGCCTTTCTCACTTTGGTATCCGGAGAAATTCTGGGGCAACGCTCGCCGCGACGCATCATTTCGCCGGCGGTACTGAGGCTCAGCCCCAAACTGCCGCCGGGGTGGAGGCGGGCAAAATCGCTCTCGGTAAAACCGCGCGTCTTTAAGACTGCGGAAGCTAAAGCATCACCGATAGCCAGCATACAAGTCGAGGATGAAGAAGGGGCCAGAGGCAAAGCACAAGCCTCTTTAATCTCGCCAAGTTCCAAAACAATATCGCTGTTTCTGGCCAAAGTGGAATCGCGACTGGCCGTAATAGCAATAGTGGCAATGCGTCGCTCTTTTAGATGGGGCAAAAGCCGGCAGAGCTCTTCGGTCTCCCCGCTATGGGAAAATAAGAGAGCCATATCGCCGCTAATCACCATGCCTAAATCGCCGTGCATGGCCTCAGCCGGGTGCACAAAAAAGGCCGGGGTGCCGGTAGAAGCCAAAGAAGCGGCCACTTTCATGGCAATATGGCCGGCTTTCCCCATGCCTAAAGTCACCAAACGCCCTTTGCTGTTGACTATTTTAAGCACCGCTTCCACAAAAGTATCATTTAGGCGCGCTGCCAAATCCATAAGGCTTTTAGCCTCAAGTTCTATGACTTCCCGCCCCTCATCCAGTATTTCATTCCATTTATTCTTTGCCATCAGCGCTCCTCTCCGTGAGCTTCATGGGAAATAGCGCACCCGGTGCCGGGCGTCAACAGTGAAGAAGCTAATACATTAAGTTCCATTAAAATAGCGTTATCAGACGGATTTTCATAATAATTCTCGCGCCGTCCGCTAATAATAAAACCATGCTTTTCATAAAAAGCGCGCGCCGCCTTATTTTGTTCCGCCACTTCTAAAAAGAGGCGCTTTACCTGCAAATCTAAAAGCGCGGCCAAAGCCGAAAAAAGCACTTTTTCTCCAAGCCCCCGGCGGCGAGCTGTCGGCAAAACCATAATCTTTGTGAGCTCGGCTTCATCAAAAACGGGCAAAAAAGAGGCCAGAGCCAGCAAGCCGCCAAAGCCTTTAATGCCCAAAACTTTACTCTGGCGCAGCTCGGAAAGCCAACTGTTTACCTGCCACGGAGCAGCAAAACAAGCCGCATCCAGCTCACAAATTTCATTGATATTTTCGGCAGTTAGTGGTTCTACCAGCATTTTGTACCCAATTCGATTACCGGCTCTTTACTGAGATCAACTTCCAGCTCGCCATCAGCGCCCAGTCCCTCTTCGGATGCTTCGGTTGTTTCTTTATGTTCAAAACTTTCCCATTTGCCATCGGAACTGGCATGAATGCCGGAATAACGCAGAGCAAAATCATCGGGATGAGTAGCTTGCCGCAAGGCTTCTTCATAGGTGATTTCTTTGGCTGTAAGGAGCCCCATGAGCGATTGATCAAAAGTTTGCATGCCGTAATTGATATTGCCGTCGGCCATGGCATCGGTAATCTCTCTGGTTTTCAGCGGATCATCAATAAGTTCTCTGATATGCGCGGTCATGCGCATAATTTCCACCGCCGGCACCCGCCCCCGGCCATCGGCTGTCGGCACCAGGCGCTGCGAGATAATGGCCTTTAAAACCGTACCAAGTTGAGTGCGAATCTGCTGGTGCTGATATTGCGGGAAGAGAGAAACAATGCGCCCTACAGTTTCCACCGCATCGAGAGTATGCAGAGTAGAGAGCACCAAATGGCCCGTTTCGGCGGCGGTTAAAGCTATCTCAATAGTTTCCACATCGCGCATTTCGCCAATTAAAATAACATCCGGATCCTGGCGCAAAGCGCTTTTTAAGGCCGCGCTGTAGCTAAAGGTATCAAAGCCGATTTCGCGCTGGCTGATAGCCGAATAGTGGTCTTTAAAAATAAATTCTATCGGGTCTTCAATGGTGACAATATGGTTGGCCCGGTGAGAATTTATGTAATCGATAATAGCTGCCAGGGTGGTGGATTTTCCGGAACCGGTGGTGCCTGTCACCAAAATAAGGCCGCGCTCTTCGGCGGCAATCTGTAAAAGCACTTGCGGCAGGTGCAAACTTTCGATAGTAGCCAGATTAAACGGAATTAAGCGAAAAACTGCCCCCATAACACCGCGTTGCTGAAAGACATTTAAGCGAAAACGCGCTACACTAGGAACAATATAAGACATATCCAGCTCATAGGTGGCGAGATATTGCTCCTTCTGCCGCTTATTCATAATAGACGTGATGGTATTAAAAAGTTCGGCGGCGGCCAGCGGCTCTTCATCGGGAATAGGCATCAAGCGGCCGTCTATGCGCATCAGCGGCTTTAAATCACTCTTAAGATGAATATCGGAAGCACGATAACGCGCAGCTTTGGTGAGAATACTGTTTAAATCCACAATTACCACTCTGGCAGCGGCGCCGGCTCCGCTTTAGATATTTGAAACAGTTCCGGCGAAATTTTAGCTTTGGCGCGCGGTTTTTCATAGCTGATTTTGGTATAATCACCACCGGCCTCATGCATGGTAACACTTGCCACCTGGCTGAAATCGGCGGGAATTTGCAACTCTATCCAGCTGATATTTTTGCGCATATTTTTATTTTTGGGCACCATTTTGATCTGGTAGCTCTCGCCGTTTTTAAAAACACTAAGCTCATATTGTTTTTGGCTGAATCTGATATTGCCTCGCAGCCAAAGAGCTATCTGGGCCGTCACCTGCCCCATAGCACTCACGGCCGCGCCGGTTAATTTATGCCACGGCTTATCTTTGGCCACCCGCTCATAACGGGCCAGTTCTTGCCCGTTGCTGATAAGTACCGTTTGAAAAGGAGCTACTATCTCATGGCGGATATGATCCGGAGCTTCAAAAATAGTCATGCCGCCGGCTGTTAAATCTTCCGCAAAAAGCTCCACATGGCGAGTCTGGGTAAAATTCACAACCAGCGTCTCAACGCGGCCCAGTGTACGCTCAAGCCCGTTCCAAAAGCCATCAAGAGCTTCTCCCTTGATCTCCTCGGCGCCAAGGGCCAGGGCCGGTTTAAAAGACAAAAGCAGAGCCGCACAAAAAACTGTGGCTAGATGGCGTTTTAACATTATTCTTAAGCTCCGAATAAATATGCGCTAAAAAAAATTACGGCAAGCGTTTTATATGGTCTATATAAATATATTTCTTATCTTTTTTGGCAACGTGGGCTTCTATTTTATCGCCGGCGGACAAATAAAATGCCGAGAGATTATCCTGAGCGGCTTTTTTATCGAGCGCCAGTTTATTACCCCGCCCCGGCAAAAGCACTACTGCGCGGTAATTTTGTTTTTCCGCTACATAATCGTTTTTGCCCATGAGCTGGCGCACTTTGAGCGTTATAACAGCCTCGGGAAACTCGCGGCGCTGCACTGCCACCACGTTGGCGGTAAAGCACTTTTCCAGGGG
>JAEEML010000003.1 GCA_016283195.1 Deltaproteobacteria bacterium
CCGCCGCCTAGTGGGCTTTGGACCAATTATCACCAAAATGGGCCTCCACTTTTAGAGGCACTTCCAAAGTAACGGCATCTTCCATGGCCGTAACAGTAGATTCTAATACATCAAGACGCTCCGCGTCCAAAACTTCCAGCACTAATTCGTCGTGAACTTGCAAAATAATGCGTGAAGAGAGGTTGGCAGCCTTAAGAGCGCGATCGAGGCGCAGCATAGCCACTTTGATTAAATCGGCGGCACTGCCTTGAATGGTGGTGTTTATGGCCATGCGTTCGGCTTGATTGCGCATATTGCCGTTTTGGCTCAAAAGCTCAGGCAGGTAGCGGCGGCGGCCGAAAAGAGTGGTGACATAACCCAGGCGGCGGGCCTCTTTCAAAGTCTCGTCCATAAAGCGCCTAATGCCCGGATAGCGGCCAAAATAGCCATCTATGTACTCTTTGGCCTCCCGGCTGCTAATGCCCAAATCCTGGCCCAATCTAAAGGCGCTAAGGCCGTAAATAATGCCAAAGTTGATAGTCTTGGCCCGCTGCCGGAGCTCGGGCGTTGAGTTGCCGAAAAGTTCTTTGGCCGTGCGCTCGTGAATATCGGCGCCCTCGCGGTAGGCAAGGGTAAAGGCCGGATCGCGGCTAAAGTGGGCTAGGAGCCTAAGTTCTATCTGCGAATAATCGGCCGAAAGCAGGGTAGAGCCCGGTGCGGCAATGAAGGCTTTTCTTATCTCGCGCCCCAGAGGCGAGCGCACTGGGATATTTTGCAAGTTGGGATCGCTGCTGGAGAGGCGACCGGTGGCAGTGCGTGCCTGGTTGAAGGTGGTGTGCACACGGCCGTTTTTGTCCAGTACTTTTAAAATGGCATCAACATAAGTGCTCTCGAGCTTACTCAGCTGGCGATGCTCCAAAACCAGCTTGGGGAGCGGATGCAGCAGGGCCAGGGTCTCCAAAGTTTCTTGGTCGGTGGCATAGCCGGTGGAGCGCTTCTTCTGGTGTGGCAAGCGCAGTGTCTCAAAAAGATAAGTCGAAAGCTGCTTGGGTGAAGAAATATTAAGCTCGGTACCGGCGGGCAGGAGCGCATTAATCTCGCTGTTTATGCCGGCTATTTGCTCTTTAAGGTGGCGGCCGAAATCCAGAAGGGCGTCTTGATCTATTTTTACGCCGTCCCACTCCATTTGGGTGAGGAGAGTGGTCAGCGGCAGCTCTATTTCATGGTAAAGTTTGAGCATACCGCTATGTTCCAATTTTTTGAGCAAAATTTCATGCAAAGCGGCAATGGCGCTTGCCCTGGTGCCAAAATAGGCGGCGCAGTTTTCCACAGCCATGTCGCTGAGCTCGGCTTTGCCTGGTTTTTGGCCAAAAAACTGCTCAAAATGGAATTCGCGCCCCAGATAGACGTGCATCAGGTGTTCCAGGCCGATGCCGTGATTTTCCGGGTCTAAAAGATAGGCGGCCAGCATGGTATCGCCGCTGAAAATCGGCAGTTTGCCGGCCCCGATTTTCATGAATGTCCAAATGGCTCTGGTGATATATTGGCCAACGAGTTTTTTGTTTTTTATAATGGGCAGCAACTTATCCAGCACTACAGGTAGAGCCAGTTGTTCCGGCATTCCGAGGTAACTATGGTTTAGCGGAATATAAGCAGGAGCGCCATTATCAGGCTTTAAAGCCAGGCCAAGGAGCAGAGATTTTTTGGCGTTCATACCGGCTAACCCGGCTTCAATAACCAAAGTTTCGGCCGCTTCCATAGTTGTCGCCAGCTCATTAAGCGCGCTTTTGGTGGTTATGATATTTACTTTTTCGTCTATCTCCGGTGCTGCCGGCGGCGGCTCTTCCTCTTGTGTTTCCGGAAAATCCATCTGCCTTTCAAATTCCAGCCTCTCTGCTTCCATGGCACTGGCTTTTACTCTGGAGGCTAAATCGCGCATTTCCATCTTTTGGAGAAAGGGCAGCAAGGTGGCAAAAGCGAGGCCCTTAAAAGTCATAGCGGGGAAAGGCGGTACATCTGGTACTGTGTGGCAAATAGTGGCCAGAGTGCGCGATAGAAGCGCCTGCTCTTTATTCTCCAAAAGGCTCTTTTGCACCGAGGGCGGCGTGATGGCCGCGGCATTTTGTAAAATAGCATCCAAATTACCATACTCGGCCAAAAGGCGGGCGGCGGTTTTAGCGCCTATTTTTGGCACTCCGGGGATATTATCTGAAGAATCACCCAAGAGGGCCAGATAATCCACCACTTGCTGCGGATAAACACCTAGTTTTTCAATGATTTTGCCATCGGTATAATGGTTGCCGCTGGTGGGGTCGATGAGCTCTATGCCCGGGCCCACCAGCTGGGCCAAATCTTTATCGCCGGAGACCACCACTACTTGGTAGCCCGCTTTTTGGCCGGCCGCGGCCAAAGTGCCAAGCAGGTCATCGGCTTCGTATCCCGGGCGCTCCCAGGAAAAGAGGCCCATAGCGGCTATGAGCTCGCGCACCAGCGGAAACTGGGCTACCAAATCCTCCGGTGGGGCCTGGCGGTTAGCTTTGTAATCGGCATATAACTCATGGCGAAAAGTGGGGCCTTTCATATCATAGCAAACACAGATGGCATCAGGCTCTTCGCTCGAAAGCAGGTTTAAGAGCATTTTGGCCACGCCGTAAACGGCATTTACCGGCGTGCCGTCGGCGGTGGATAGCGGCCGGATACCATAAAAAGCGCGGTGAATATAACCGGAGCCGTCAATCAGATATAGCCTCATTATTTTCTCCTTCTATGCTCATCACATTATCGGCCCAGAGCTCGCACTGGCTCATCACGGTTTGGATGGCATCGTCCATGCCTTCAGGCGGATATTTATGATCTTTTAGCAATTTTCTTATCATCAAGCGATCTTCGCCGGCAGTGATGGTCCGGCGTGACTTTCGGATAAATCGCTCAGCACGCAAATGGCGTTATAAATAAACATGGCCGAAATGGCATGCATATAATTTCTGATTTGCAAATAAGCTTCGGTGTAGGGCATAATGCCGCTCCTTCATGCTCTTTGGCCCCTAAAAAAGACACTGGGGCGCCAGCAGGAGGTTATACCCATTAAGTTTTATAGTCCAATTTTAGGGCTGGGCGCCGGGCTGCGGGAAATTTTCATATAATAATACACAGCTGTCCCACACCTTTTAAAGCAAATAAAGTTATTTAGTTTCAACAAGTTCTCGCGTTTGGCTTATGAGAAAGTCTTCCAAATTTTCCAAGAATTCATGTCTCGAAATAAGGCCTAGCAAATCATGGAAAATAGTGTTAGTGTGCATTTCGGCTTATATAATTTCGATATAAGTAGGTTTTTTTGCACAATCTTTATATTGAAAACCTGGGATATAAGCCACTTTTTTTAGATTTCTGTGGAACAGCAGTGATTTAGAGGAATATGGAGGTTTTATGAAAAAAGTCAAGCTATTATCATCTATCATCATCCTGGCCACGGTAGCTTTTATCGCTGCTTGCGGCTCTCATGGCCAAAACTCACCGGAAGAAAATGAGCCGGATGGCGATACTTGGAGCGGAATTTATATGCAGGATACAGCCGGCAAAAGCTATAGAGCCATAGCAATTGGCCAGCAAATCTGGATGGTAGATAATATGGCCACCGATACAGCCACCGATGGTAGCCCTGTTACCTGTTTAAGTAACTTTCAGGCCACCAGTGATTATGGCTGCCTATATAACTCAACCGATGCTATGAAAGTATGTCCGGCCGGCTGGCATTTGCCGGATAGGGCCGAGTTTGAGACTCTTTTAAAGAGTGCGGGAACCAATAACAATCAGGAAACACCCAATCCGGCCGCTCTAGCTCTCATGGCCAAGGATGCGGCCTGGCAGAGTGAATATAGCGATAAAGCCAATAATAGCACATTATTTAGCGCCCTGCCTGCCGGATACTGGAACAATGGCAACTATCATAATTTTGGTAAAAGCGCCGCCTTCTGGTCGGCCACAATAAAAGAAGAAAACATGCCTGATGGCGCCAATTCAAATGGAAATTACTATGCCTATTATCTCGATTTGGGTAATGGCCAGGCCAGTGTGTCTTATGTCCTATCTCATTACACCTTATCTGTTCGCTGCGTAAAAAATAACTGAGCGCCGGCTAAAGAAGTTTTTTCCTGTTTTCGCCCCGTTGGGCCAGAAAGTGCGAGCTGGTTTTTAATACAAAGCACTCAGGCGGCATCCCAAAGTTGCTTTTCAAAACCGATATTTGCCGGTGAAGATTCTGCTTTTTTCTGTCTGGCCATCTTAATAACTCCCCAAAATTACCTTATTCGCTCCAACCCGCGGCGCTCCATCTCTTTGGTAAAATAACCGCCGGTCAGGCCGTCCAAAATGGCCTCATATTCCTGAATGCGCTGTGCCAGAGTCAGTTTGGCTAAAGCTTCGCTAGCAGGTTGAGAAAGATATTGTAGCACTGCCTGGCGGCGGGCAAAATAGGCCCGCGTAACCTCTTTTACCAGATTATTGCGCATCCCGTGCAGGGCATAAGTTTGCAATTCCGCCGGGTTAAAGGCTAAAGTGGCCAAATCCCAGGTGCCGCCGACAATGAGCCCCCAGCCGCCATATTGCTCTTTAGAGAGCGAATCCATGCCCAAAGTAGGATCGCGCAGAGTGCCGGCCGTTTCGTGCCAGCCGTAGCCGTATTGAGCAGAAAAAGTAGGCAAAAGCGCCCGCAAATTGGAGGCGGTATTAATGCTTTTGATATTTTGCGGAGCCACTTTGTTATATTTTGCCGCTTGTTCCATCACCTCTTGCGGGGTGGGCTCGGTAGCAAAGCGGCGAGCCGCAATAACCGCCGGATCAATAATCGGTAGGCCGCCGGGGCCGGGAGGCACAGGTGGGAGATTGGTGGCTTCCTCACCGGCCGGCACCACCGGGCCTTTGTCCGGAGTAGCATTTTTGTTCACAGGCGTAGGGTTGGCCAAAAATAAAGCGATCAAAAGTAGGGTACTAGGGTGCATATATAACCTCCTTATTTCCACTCAGGGATATAGTGTGAAAGTTCTTGTTATCACTATAATTATTTAATAATGCCGTGAGTTCTTCCAGGCGCAGCAATAAAATATTAAGCTCTTCTTTGTCGCTTGGGGCCTCTTGATAAAGCTTTATCAAAAGCTGCCGTCTCTCAGTATAAGTATCGGTAATTTCAGTAATAAGCGCATTGCGCAGCCGCTCCAGACGCGGCCACTGGCGGCCGGTAATGCGGCTATCGTGAACCAGCCCCCAAATGTCCCAACTGGCCACCAGCTTAATGCTCCAAATGGTTTTGTCATCATCGGCTGTCCAGCCATCCATCTGTTGCAAAAACTTGGTGGGGTTCCACCATTGATTGCCCAAAGCGTGTTTGCGCCGCCGCACAATCGGCGCTCCGTGGGGCACAGAGCCCAATTTACCAAGACCAAAAGCCTGCCAGGTCATGTAATTGCTGCCGGCCGAAAAGTCCAAATTAACATAGGGCAAAAAGTGCGATAACATAATGTGTTTTTTATGCTTTTCAATATCTTCGCGCCGGAGTTTATAGGCCGTGAGTATATCATCTAAAGCAGTGGCCAAATCTGGGTCGGCGGTCAAAATATGGGCAATATTTTTCTGCCAGGCCGGAGCGGGCAGGGTAGGAGCGGCAGCAATGTATTCATAGATTACTTTGGGGGTAATAAGCCAAATTTGCTCAGGTTTTTCCGCCGGAGCATAAAATGATGGTTCTTCTGTCACCTCCGGCGGCAAAAAGGCATCCGGCGGCGGAGAAACTTTATTTTTCGCTTTTCCCGGCTCTCGAGGCATTTCTCCGCCCCAATGAACCCAACTAAGCCCTCGGTCAGAGGAACGGTAAATTCCGTCAGAAGTCGCCGCCAATATTGTTTTGTTATCGCTTAAAACAGCTATTTGATTGATGGTAAGCGGCGCGCGGCCGTTATCCCACAGATAATAGCCCAATATATTGCCGGGGTCACTCCAGCTGACAGAGCGCCGCAGAATGCCATAGTCATAGCCGGTAAAATCCTTGCCGCGCACCCGGCCGATATCCGGCTGGTAATGGATGGAATTTGTTGTCATTTTGGTGAGCGGGAAATTGAGCTTTGGCTGCTTATCGCGCCGGCCGGTATCTGGTAGCTCGATTTCTTCCATATACATATAGTCGTATTCATGGTTATTGGCGCCTAAAAGAGCTTCCTGCCAAGTGCGGCCATTATCATGAGAAATATAAATAATTCCGCGATTTGTACCCACATAGACACTCTGGCCGTCGGGAGAAAAAGCCATATTTCTAAATAGCGTTTTTTGCCGCTGACCGGTGAGCTTGGGGAGAAAATATCCGGCCTGCGCACTCTCGCGCCACAAAAAGCTGATGAGCAGCAGGAGCAGCATTAGTGAGAAGCGGCGCGGCATCATAGATTAACCGGTGATGAGTTTAGCAATATTTTCCCAAAAAATTAGCACCAAGATAGCGCATATCGCGCTGCAAACCGAGAGAAAAATCAAGCATTTTTGCCAAATACTCATCTCTCCAAAGAGGGCCATCTTTTGGGCAAAAGCGGAACGTTCATCACGCCTGCTGCGCCTTATTTGCATACTCTTTTGCTGCATATTATTCAGCTGGGCCAAGGGGACATAAATGGCCAGCAAAACAAAAATAAGCACATAAATAGCAAGCTGGCTCATGACTAGCGCACCCACCCGGGCGGTACCCCAGCTTTCCGCGCCTGCTCCGGCAAATCTTTTTCAAGAAATTTCTTTGTATTTTCGATTTCTTGCAATTTCGCCGCCCGCATTTCTTCAAATTCGCGGATTTTTTGCTTATTTTGCAGCAAAAAGGCTAGCTCTCCCATGTTTCTGAGAGCAGCCAGTTCCTCTTCGATTTTGGCAAATTCATCGGTAAGGGCAATTAGTTTTTGGCGATTTGTGTGCAAGATATTTTGCCAATATTCTTTGCTTTTTTCCGGATATGGCGAAATTGCCGGAGCCGGATTATTGTCATAGAGTTTCGGCGTCGGCGCCGCGGCCGCAGGGCGCGCCAAAATAATTTTGCCGTTTTGGTCTTCTTTTACCTCACCGCGAGCCTTTAATTCCTCGATTTTTTTTAAATAAATTGAGTAATATGGCTCTGGTATCTGAGTCATATCATCAGTGATGTGGATAACACCCTGTTTATCGACCCAGCGCAAAAGGAGGGGCTGATTCGTAGCAGTGGCCAATAATAAAAATAAAGCTAACCACTTCATTCTGGCCTCCGTGAAGAAATATTTTAGATGCTAACAAAATCGTTATTAATGAGATAAGCAGCCAGTTCGTGGGAGATAAAATTCAAAATACCCACCTCTTCGGGATTATAAGGGCCGCTGGCTGTGCGATTTATGAGCTCAATAACGCCAAAAACACGGCCGTTTTTCTGCGCCGGGCTGCAAAGAATTGTGCGATTATCATAAGAAAGACTTTTGGATATTTCGTTATAAAAACGATTATCTGCCTGCACATTGCCCACAGCCAGGGTAACGCCGTCGAGGGCCGAAAGCCCAACAATTCCCACACCCATGGGTACACGGAATTTCATCACTTCATGCGCTTTGGGGCCGCGAGCGGCAGCAAAATAAAGATCATGCTGATTTATATCGGCAATAAAGACCGAACCTGATTCTGAGGGGATATACTTTAGTGCCGCATCAAGGAAGAAATAACAGGCACTCTCAAGATCGGTAGCCGCAAAATAAACATCTTGCATCTCTTCTAAAAGCTGGGCGTAAATTTCGGCTGTTAACTCTCCGGCTTGGACAACTTGCGGAGCCGGGGGCACAAATTTTTCAGCCGGCTTAAGCGGCTGTTGTTTAACAATCTTTTGCGGCGCGGCACTCGGTGACGGCGGAGGAGGATCCGGCAAAACCATTTGGCCGGCATAAACCTCAGGAGCCGGCGCAGGAGATGGCACGGGCGCAGGTGCAGGAGTAGGAGGAACAGGGGGAGCAGAAACAGGGGCCACCTGAGCAACCACTCTGGCATTTAAAGAGCTGGCAGCAACCGGTGGGGCAATATGCGCATCGGCAAGTTGCTTATTGATAAGCGTATTGGCATCTACCGGGGCCTTTAAAATAGCTGTTGCCATTACAGGAGCCGGAGCAGGCACAGGCGCTGGAGCAGGCACAGGGGCCGGAGCGGGCACAGGAGCCGGAGCGGGCACAGGAGCCGGAGCGGGTACAGGAGCCGGAGCGGGCACAGGAGCCGGAGCGAGTACAGGTGCTGGAGCTGGTACAGGAGCTGGAGCAGGTATAGGTGCCGGAGCTGGCACAGGAGCCGGAGCGGGTACAGGTGCCGGAGCAGGCACAGGCGCTGGAGCAGGTATAGGTGCCGGAGCTGGCACAGGAGCCGGAGCTGGCACAGGCGCTGGAGCAGGTATAGGTGCCGGAGTGGGCACAGGTGCCGGAGCTACAGGCTGCGGAGCTTCATCTTCCGGCAATTCGCGAATTCTAATGGTGTAATCTTTACCTGGCTCGGTAATATACATCCCGTCATCGCGAAAATCACATTCGACATTTTTAATATCGGTAATATTGCCAAGCTTAGCCAAGCCAACTTTCATGGCTTGCAACATGGTATTAGCTTTTATTTTAGCAGTAATATTGAAGCCTGTTGTCTCATTGGCCGGAATAAAGACCTCAAAATTGGCCATTTAATAACCTCGCGTTTTTATTGATAAATAGCTATGATTCCTGTTGCTCTTACTGGCACTTGGCATCATCGTATTTTAAGATTGGCAGGCCGGCTTTTTTATCGGTCATCGTTAAGGTCTTAACATTGCTCACCCCGCTGACCTTGGGCACCGGCGTATACTTGTATTCAAAGCTGA
>JAEEML010000050.1 GCA_016283195.1 Deltaproteobacteria bacterium
GCTTAAAGCGCGGCAAGCACCATCAATGCAGGAGAGTTCATGCGGGCAATAAGAGCCGCCGTTTTCGCAAGAATCATCCCAAGAGCTCTCTTTACAAACGCCGCCGATGCAAGTGAGGTCATGCGGGCAGTAAGAGCCGCCCTTTTCGCAAGCATTGTCACCATCTTTTAAAACACACTGTTTATCAAGGCAGGTGAGGCTTTGCGGGCAGTAAGAGCCGCCGTTTTCGCAGAGCTCGTCATCGGCCGGGGTGAGGCAGACTCTATTGATGCAGCTTTCGCCGTGCGGGCAGTAAGAGCCGCCATGTTCGCAGAGGTTATTGATATCATTTGTTGCGAGGCAAACTTTAAGCTGGCAGGCAAAGCCGTGCGGGCAATAAGTACCGCCGTTTTCGCAACGCTCATTATCCGGCGGGTTAAAACAAGCGCCGTTGAGACAGGAAGCGCCGTGGGGGCAATAAGAGCCGGTGGCGCCGCACATCTCGGCTTTTTGCTCTTCTTCGCACTGGCCGTTAACACAGGAGAGCTTATGTGGGCAGAGATATCCGCCTTGCCCGCAGCTTTCGCCGCTATTTTCCCGGCATTGATTTTGCCAGCAGGAGTAGCCGTGTGGGCAATAAGAGCCGCCGTATTTACAGGCATCGTCATCGCTGATTTCCTGGCATTCGCCACTGGGTTTACAAGTCATGTCGTGTGGGCAATAAGAGCCGGTTAAGCCGCAGGCTTCATTAGCGGTATAATCAAGGCAGGCCGAAGAGAGAGTGCAGGCCATGCTGTGTGGGCAAAAGCCCTCGGCATCCGCGCATTTGGGGAAAGTATCAAAAGAGCAGAGGCCGTTTAGTTCGTTATCACAAACAGCCGGGCGGTCGAGCCACTGGCAGGCGCCGTCCACACAAGCCATGCTGTGCGGGCAATATTTGCCGCCGTTTGCGCACATATCGCTATTTTTATTTAAACAGGCTTTATTAACGCAGCTCTCGCCGCTAAGGCACATAAAGCCGCTATTCTTTGAGCAGAGTTCACTGGCTGCCGGGTCGATACAAAAAGATTCAAAGCAGCTTTCGCGGTGCGGACAGCGGCCAAAGGGGTGAGCAGCGCTGCAACGCTCATTTTCTGGAATGGCGGCGCAGGTGCCGGCGGTAGTACATTCACCGTCGTGCGGGCAGTAGCCGCCACTGGCCGAGCAGGCCGGGGTTTTATTTTGGCAGCTACCCATAATGCAGGAGTAGCTGTTAACGCATTTGCCAAAGCCGTCGCTTCTTTGCCAGCAAGCTTCGCCGCCCGGGATACCCTGGCAAGAGCCCCCGATACAGGCCTGGCGCTCGGCGCAGTAAGTGCCAGAGCCGCTCCCGCACTTTTCATTAGCGGCTATTTCGCCGCAAGTGCCATTTGCTTTACAGGTGCGCCCTTTGTCCACCTCATTATCTTTCACCGCGCAGCTACCGTGTAATGTTTCTGCGTCACATTCCGGCTCTTCTGGGTCTTTAAAGCAAACGCCCTGGGCAGCGCAGACATAGCCGGAAGGACAGCGCCCCTCTTCCTCTATATTGGTGCCATACTGATTGGGACACATATCGGCGCCGGTGCAAATTTCTTTTCCGCTCACAGTGTGACAGGTGCCGGTGCCGGAACACTGGCCATCGCCGTCCGGGTCATAAGTGGCATCGCCTTGATTGCAGCGGAAAATACGGGCCACGGTGGAGCCGTAACCGGCGGCGAGTACGCCGTTTATGGTGCCGGCTTCTTTAATGGAAAAGACTAAAGTATCTTCGCTGCCATCAGAAATTTTGTTGCCGTTTTTATATTTATCTTTAACAGTTACATTAAAGACAACATTCAAAGTGACAAAGGCCGGGTGGCTAAAGGGGCCCACGGTAATAGTGGTAATGCCGTTACTGGCCGTATTTATAGTATTTTGCGGCTGCGCCGAGAGGCCGATAACCTGAATGGAACCTTGTTCCACAGAGAGTCCGTCTGGGACATCAATAGTAATAACGGAGCCGGCCATGGGATCGGAGCGATTAATGGGGAAGAGGTGGCGGGCAGCAATAACCACTTTGGCTTTATCGAGGCGCGTAACGGCCGAGCCGGCGCTGTTTTGGGTAATAGAGAGAAGCGGCGGCTCCACGCTGGCCGAGATATTAGGAGTAGCCGGGAGCAAACTCGTGGTGTAATTTAGCCAGTTATCGTTGTGATTACTCACCATCACGGCCACATTTTTATCGGCTATGACTTCGAGGTATGGACGCAAACTTGGTGTTTCATTAGCCTTATTAAGAGCGTTATAGCAATTGTTGCCCATACGGAAATTGACAAAGCCATCTTTTTTAATGGTGTAACGGCGCAGCGTTTTATTATCGTCGGGAAATTCATTCTGGCAATCTGTGGGCATAGTGCCTTTAATATCGGTTGGCCTGATAGTCACCGTAGTATCATCATTCTCGGCAAAGATATAGAGATGGCTATAAGTACCTCCATTATTTGGAATATTGGTTCCATGGCCCGGCGGCGGCATGTAGGCCAAAAAGCGCACCTCTTTGGCAAATTCATCTTCAGTATTTTGCGCCGAAATGAAGCTGGCCATATCAGAAGTGCCAGCAGAACCAGTTTCCATCCAGTTGGCCTCGGTAAGAGCCACTTTTTTGCCAGCACTGGTTGTCAGGCGGAAGAGATGGTGCTTGGTCATGGCTTCGTTGGTTTCCGGATTACCTTTGCCAACGAGGTCAAGGCGTTCATTAGCCTGTAAAGTAACACAGGGGTTAGCGGCTGAGGCGCCATCCAGTATTCTTGGCACCCACTTTTGGGTACTTATATCAAAACCGGCCACACAAATTACATTATCATCATCAAAAGAGATAGCTCTAAGCTCGCGCTCGTTTACGCTGCCGTCGTTACCATAGGGAATACCAAAGTAAAAGAGACTACCAGAACTGGTTCCATTGGAAGAGGGAATCATACCACCACCATCGCGAGCCTTTTGGGTAGCATCAGCATGAACTTTTTGTAAAGCTCCGAATTGCACGGTTACCGGGTGAGTGGCTTCAAGATAATAACTGTGGCCCGGCTTTAAAAGGCCAATACCTTTATTTTGCCAGTTTGCCGGAGTGCTTTGCGCGGCAATGGTGCGGTTCCACACATTGAGGCTTTGGCCGGCATCGAGTTCAAAATGGTCAACTGTTTTGTTATCGGCAGTGAAGTTTAATTTCCGGCGATTTTCCCAATCGGCTTCGGCAATAGCCGATTTACAAGTGTGTTTATTTTCACATAAACAGCCGGGGTTATTACTGGCACAAGTGCCTTCGTTTAAAGCTTCTTCATAAAGACCTATTTCATAAATAGTTAAAAATGTATCATCGCTATAGGCTACAACTTCAATATCGCGAGCGGTCATGGCATTACTGTTGCTGCTATTGGCTCCAGGAGTACCAAAAAGGTAAAAATTGTGGCCGATGGAGTTTTTGCCATCACTCACCGCGTAATCATGCTCATAATCGGAGCGGGAAGCAGTGGAAACAGTCACCGGAGAATCGGACTTTATTATAAAATAGTCACCGTCGCGTAAGGTATTTACCACCCCATTGCGCTCGTCATCATAGACATTTTTTAAGGCATTAGTGGTTAAAGCCGCTTCCAGAGCGCTTTTTTGGTCATCGTTAGGATCTAGTTCAGCAAATTTGGCACGTAAACTATTAGTATTTAAAGTACTTTGAGTGGCCAGAGTATTTAAATCTTTGCAGTCACCGCTGGTAATGCAGGGGTTACTGTCCAGCATCATTACGATAAAACTCTCACCCCGTTTCAGCTTTACATTAAAGAAGCTGTCGTCGATGTCCGGCGGGCGGCTGATGGTAAAAGAAATATTGCTGCCGTTTGTACCGCTGACATTCATGGTGGCTTCTTTAACGGATTTACTGTTGGTACTCTCGGCCACATTGCTGACAGTATATACTTTGTTATTATCGTTACCGAGGATTAATATGGCGCGTCCGCTGTCATCAGCTTTAAAAATGGCATTATTGGCAGTAATATTTTTACCGTCTATAGTAGCTTTTTGATTACGAACTATATGGCCGGCTCGCGCTTCCACCCAGGTTAAACCGCTGGCATTAGCGAGCGTCCCGGCTTCAATTTTATTTAATGTCACCGAGGTGGCAGAGTTGTATTTTCTAATAATAAAAACGCCGTTATTGCCACTCTGTGAGGATCCGCGAATCACGATATAGTGGCCGACATCGTTAGTGGTAAAGGTAGCGCTGGCCGCAGTAAAGGTGCAAATATTACCCGAGCAGGAAGTGAAGTTGCCATCAGTGCCTTTTTGCATGAGGCCATAGGGATCGCAATTGGAAGTAGTGCAGTAATCGGCCGGCATATCCCAAATATTGACCGTGGTTTCACCGTTTGTGCCAGGCCCTTTACCGGTGGCGGTGATAACCAGCATGGAATAGCGTTTGTTATCATCATTATTGGGCGGCACATAAGTCGTAAACCTGGTGGAAGACTCGCCAATGGCTCTGGCCGGTGAGGCAGCAAAAAGTGGCAGTAAAGCAGCTAATACGGCAAACTTTAAACATAAATTATGAATACGCGGCATGTGTGCCTCCTTGCTGCCGGAAAAGCAGCCTTTTTATTATATCATTACAGAGCGCCAAGTGCTAGTGTGGAGACGCGATATTATCGCCTCTTTGATTCCATATAATGGGCGAGAGCTTATGAAAATTGGTGAAACGATGGAAAAAATAGTGGTAGTCGGCGGCGGATTAGCCGGTTCGGAAGCGGCGGCCATTTTGCTTAGAGCCGGCTATGAAGTAACAATGATTGAGCAAAAGCCGGTGCATTTTAGCGGCGCTCACAAATTACCGGGGCTGGCCGAACTGGTGTGCTCAAACTCTCTAAGATCGGATCGCGCGGCCAATGCCGTGGGGCTTTTAAAGGAGGAGCTGGAAAAACTGGGCTCGCTTTTAATGCGGGCAGCTAGGGCAACCGCTGTGCCGGCCGGCAGAGCTTTGGCGGTTGATCGCCATGCTTTTTCGGCAATGGTTACCGAAACGCTCCTAAAGCAGCCGAATTTTCATTTGGAGCGCCGCGAGGTAACGAATCTGCCTGAGGGGCCGGAGCCGGTTATTATTGCTACCGGCCCCCTTACTTCCGAGCCGCTTTTAAAAGCTATAGCCAAAGTTACCGGCGAAGAAGCTCTCTCTTTTTATGACGCTCTGGCGCCGATTGTTGATAATTCTTCGATAGATATGAGCAAATGCTTCCTTTTGAGTCGCTACGACGAGGGGGCTGATTATCTCAATTTTCCCATGAATAAAGAGGAGTTTTTGCACTTTTATGAGGTGCTTACCACGGCCGAAGTAGTGCCGCTCGCCCACGGTGACGGTCAGTTCTTTGAAGGCTGCCTGCCTATTGAAGAGATAGCGCGGCGCAGTATGCACGCTCTCCGCTTTGGCCCCTTAAAACCGGTGGGGCTGGAAGCCGGGCCTGACGGGCGGCGCCCTTATGCCGTTTTGCAGCTGCGGCGCGAAGATAAAGCCGGGCAGAGCTGGAATATTGTTGGCTTTCAAACCCGCCTCAAGCAGCCGGAGCAAAAACGGGTTCTCGCCGCCGTACCCGGTTTGGAAAATGCCAAAATTCTGCGCTATGGAGCTATTCACCAAAATGCTTTTGTGGCTGCTCCTTTGGTTTTGGATAACACCATGGGCCTTATTAAAGCCCCTTGGATTCATATTGCCGGCCAGCTTTCCGGGGTGGAAGGTTATGTGGAAAGTATGGCCCACGGCCTTTTGACAGCTCTTCTGGTTATTATTGCGCAGCGCGGACTTAATGTGCCGCCGCCGCCGCCAACTACCGCTCTTGGCGCTCTATTTAGTCATGTTACCGGCGCGGTGCGTCTTTCTAAAAAAATATATGAGCCGCATAATGTCCACTGGGGGCTTTTTCCGCCGCTAGAAGAGGCGTGCAATAAGGCTCAGCGCGGCGAAAAACGCTATGAACGCGGAGCTACCGATTTTGCCGCCTGGCAAAAACTGCTCAGCGAAAAGCTAAATTTAAGCGTTCTTGAATAATTCTTGTAGAAATATTGTTGACATAGATGGTGAGAGCTGCATTATTATCGGCTACATGGCTACCTAATTGAACTTGGGTAAGGGAGTAGGGGGTTATGTCGTTTTCATTAGAAATCAGGGTGAAAAAAGATGATGAGATTTTGGCGCTTAGCGATTATCAAAAAGTAGCTAGTGCCGATGAGTTACTTGAGGCCGAGGGCTTTATTGTGCCGCTATTAAACGGTGAAGCTCTGCTTGATACCGATAGCGGCGAGTTTGAGGCCGATCCGCTTATCGGCCTTATAAATAACTGGATGCAAAAAATGCCTTGGCTTATTGGCGGCGACGAAGAGTGCGTTCCGTTGCGCAACAGCCCGTTTTGTTACGGTTTTGAGCCGGCCGGCGGCGCGGTGCGCTTTTATTTTTACGAGGGCACCGAAGGCGATGTGGAAAATCTTATTTTAGAGCCAGTTTCAGTCTCTTTGGCTGATCTTTGCAATGCCTCCCTTAATATGGCCAGTGCCATTGTCGATGCTACTGCCGATTCAGCCGGAGAGCCGGAGGAACTTAGCGAATTAAACGCTATTTTAAGCGAATTCAAAGAAGCCTGGGAACGCAAAAAACGCGAAAGATAACAGCTGGTTGCTGCCTTTTTGCAAACGTGTGACAATTCTTTGCAACTAACCTAATAAATTTTTACCTGGCCTGGTGGTAGCTATGTCAGCGGAATTTTCCCAATATGCTTTACATTCTGTTCCGGACTCTTTAAGCCTCCAATATCAATTGAAAAAAGAGGAGCCAGGCGGAGCTATTGTCGCCCAGGATAAATATGCCGGTAATAAAGAGGTGCTTATAGAGGCCTGGTCTTTGAGTAGCCGGCCGGATGTCCTGGCGATGATGGATTTTCAAAGCGCCATCTATGATTTAAAATTTAATCCTCTCCCCGGTGAGCCGGCTATTGTGGAAATCAAAGATGATAGTTTTGCCCAGCCGCCGTTACTTTATACTATCCAAGAATATCATAGTGCTGAGCCGGCACTACGTAATGAGAGACTTAAGGCTCTTTTAGCGCAGCATTTGGGTCAGTGGCTGAGCGGAAAAGCGGCTGCTGAACCGCTCTCTGCCGCTTTGGCGACTGATATACCCGAAAGAGAGCCGCTTACTCTAAGCGCTTCTCTTGAACAAAATAGCGAGATATTGCCGGCTGTTACCTCGGCCGAGGAAACACCCAAGGATGATTGGCCGGCGGGGGAACCGGCCGCAGAAGAGCGGCCCTTGGCTGAGCGGGCCAAAGCGGCAGCCGATGCGCCCATGGTGGCGGTGATGGCCCGCCTGATGGCCGAAGCCAAAGAGGCGCTTAATGCCCCAAAAAAATCTGTGACTACTGGCCCTGATACGGAAGTTCCGGTCGAAATGTCGGCAGAAAAGCTAATGGAATTGCAGGATTTGGCCACCTCTTTTACCATTTGGGCCAACAATGTGGCTTCTGCCGAGGCAGCTGCCTGGGAAAAGCGTTTTAATGAGGCGCCATCATTTAATGAGCGGGCTGCTGTTTTGGAGGAGTGGAACGAGCGGCACTTAGAGAAGTTGGCTCAAGCAGAGGCCGCCGCGGAAGAGCGGGCCAATAGATACTCTAAGTATAGTCGTTATGGAAAAGGCGATAAAAGTTCACCGCTGGTTGGCATTATCGTAGGAGCTATCTGGCTTACTATGATGTTTATTCAATTATATATAGAAAAGTGTCATTGATTATATTATATAGCTTCGGGTTTTTTAGCTGGCCACATATTCTGCTGGCGAGAATTTTTTATGACGCAACATTATCAAATAGCTGTTATCGGTACCCAGGTGGCCGGACTTTTGGCCGCCATAAAGCTGGCACTGGCCGGGCAGCGGGTTTTGGTAATCGATGATACGGCCGAGCCGGCCGGGACGATGCTCTCCGGCTATTGGTGTGAAGATGATTCGGCTTTTGCTGCTTTACCGAATGAGGCGGAATTAAAGCAGTTTTTTCGCACTCTATCTATAAATAACAGCGACGAAAAATCCGTTTTATGGCAACTTTTATTGCCGGAACGGCGTCTTGATATAGGTAAAGATTACATTGCCGAATTGCAGCGCGGTTTTGGGCCGGAAGAGGCCAAAACTATAGATGAAGAGGCTCTCTTTTTAAAAGAGCAGGCACCTATAGTAATAAAGACTCTTTTTCACGGAGAAAAGACTCTCTTCCCCAAAGGCCTGGTGGCAAGTTTGAAATATGGCTTTAAAAATAAGGAATTAGCTGCTTTGCCCCAGCTTAAACAGCGTGCGGAAATACCGCCTGAGTACGAGCTTTTAAAGCGCTTTTTGTTGGCTAAAAACAGCGGCGTGGCCGTTTGCGCTGCGGAGAATTTTCCTTTGGGCAGCATTTTGCCCCTCTCCTGGCCACTTTTTCCGGAAAATCACTATTCTTTTAAAGATGGGCGCTCTTTGCGCCAGGCTCTCTTAGAACATTTTAAAGAAGTGGGCGGAGAAATAAAAAAAGCTAAAGTAAAAGCTGTAAATAACAAAGGGCGTCTTTTGACTTCGCTGGTCTTTGACGGCAAAAATGAGGAGCTCTCCTTTGAGGTCGCCATTTTGGCCGCTCATGGCCACGATATGCATCGCTTTTTGGCCGGCACGGGAGGGCAAAAGAAATTAGCTAAAGAAGAGGCGCTTAAAAATCCCTCTTTTGCTCTATATAGGCGCCACTATTTGCTAAAAAACAGTGTGCGGCCGGAAGGCATGGCCGAGCGCGCAATATATTATTTTAGTACTCCGGAGGCGGCTATGGCTTTGCCTTTTATGGCCATAGAGCTGCGTCACCCGGCCAAGATTTTAAAGGATGAGCCGTTTTCTCTGGCGGCTCCCGATGAAAATGTACTTTTAATAACGGCTACTTTACTTACGACTTATGAGCTTTCTATGGGCGAGGAAGCGGTTTTAAGGCTGGATAAAGCAATTTTTCATGCCCTAGAAGAAACCATTCCATTTTTGAGTGATTTTTTGATAGATAGGGAAACCGGTGACCCACGGGTGCACTTTGCCCCTCGTTTTAGTATGGCGGGGGAGCTTAAAAGCGCGCTGGTCGGTTTACCTGTCGATACCCCTTTTCTCAATGCTTTTCGGGCCCAAAAGAGCGTTTTGCCCACGCTGGGAATTGAAGGGGAATGGCAATGCGCAAACATAGTAGTGTCGCGCGCACTACAATATTTCCGGAGGTAATATGAAGACTCTGAAAACCTTTAACGTCTCTCCTATGCTGCCTAAGGCCCTGGAACCTTTAAAAGACCTAGCTTATAATGTCTGGTGGGCTTGGGACAACGATGCTCAGGACATTTTTGTGCGTATCGACCCGGACGCTTGGGAAAAATCGCACCATAATCCCGTTAAAACTCTCTCCACAGTGAGTAAAGAGCGCTTTAACGAACTGGCCAAAGACGATGCTTTCCTGGCCAGCATGGAGCGGGTAAATAGCCGTTTCCATGACTATATTTCCGCCAAAGGGTGGTTTACCGAGCACTATAAAAAGAAAGCGTTATCGGTGGCATATTTTTCTTTGGAATTTGGCCTTACCGAGTCGCTCCCCATCTATTCCGGCGGTTTGGGCATTTTGGCCGGCGACCACCTGAAAGCAGCTTCCGATTTGGCTTTGCCGCTGGTCGGTGTAGGCCTTTTGTACCGCTGCGGCTATTTCTCTCAAAGCTTAAATCGCGAAGGCTGGCAGGTGGAGACTTATAACGAAAATGATTGGTCGATGTTGCCGGTTACTAAAGTGCTTGACGCTCACGGTAATCCCTTGGCTGTTAGCGTGGAATTTCCCGATGGCAATGTGGTGGCTAATATCTGGCGCGTTGATGTTGGGCGGGTGCCGCTCTATCTCCTCGATACCAATATTCCCGAAAACAGCCAGGCTATGCGCGAAATCACCGGCCAGCTTTATGCCGGCGATCGCGAGCTGCGTATTCGCCAGGAACTCCTTTTAGGTGTTGGCGGTATGCGCGCTCTTAAGGCCATGGGCATTGAGCCCACTGTTTGCCACATGAATGAAGGTCATGCCGCTTTTCTCGCCATTGAGCGCATTTGCCAGGCTATGGAAGCCGGCCATCTTAACTTTGACGAAGCCAGTGAAGCTACAGCTGCCGGTAATGTCTTTACCACTCATACTCCGGTGCCGGCCGGCAATGACGAATTTGCCCCTGATTTGCTCCTCCGCTATTTGCGCCCCTGGCAGGGCAGAGTGCAGCTGGACGACCGGGCCTTCTTGGGCCTAGGCCGTCGCGATATCAATAATAATGCCGAGCTATTTTGTATGACTGTTTTGGCCATTAAACTCTCGGCTTATCGCAACGGCGTGAGCCGCCTCCATGGCCATGTTTCGCAAGGTATGTGGCAACCGCTTTATAAAGATGTGCCGGTTGACGATGTGCCCATTACCAGTGTTACCAACGGTGTGCACCTGCGCACTTGGATTTCCCGCGATATGGCTGTCCTTTATGACCGCTACATCGGCCCGGATTGGCAATATGCTTGCGGAGAAAATTCTATTTGGAGCCGCGTGGACAATATTCCCGATGAAGAGCTCTGGCGTGCTCATGAGCGGCGCCGCGAGCGCCTGGTGACTTTCTCCCGCAAACGGCTTGTAAGTCAATATGAGCGCCGTGCTGCTCCCCAAGCCGATGTCCAGGCAGCGAGCGAAGTGTTGCAAAGTAAAGCGCTCACCATTGGTTTTGCCCGCCGTTTTGCCACTTATAAACGGGGCACTTTACTGTTGCGCAATTTGGACAGGTTGGAAAAAATTCTCTCTAATAGTGAGCATCCGGTGCAAATTGTTATGGCCGGTAAAGCTCACCCGCGCGATGATGCCGGTAAAGAGCTCATTAAAGAGATTCAAAAGCAAATTTGGAATCGCCCGGCACTTAAGGGGCGCTTCATCTTTATTGAAGATTACGATATGTATGTGGCACGCCGCTTGGTGCAAGGTGTGGATATCTGGCTCAATACGCCGCGCCGCCCCTTGGAAGCCTCCGGTACTTCAGGCATGAAAGCTTCGGCCAACGGTGTTTTAAATCTAAGTATTCTGGATGGCTGGTGGTGCGAAGCCTATGAGCGCGATCCGGAATGCGGCTGGGCTATCGGCAACGGTACCGAATACAGCGACACCAATTACCAGGATGAGATTGAAGCTAATAGCATTTATGACCTCCTGGAAAGAGAAATTGTGCCCCTCTTCTATCATAGAAGCGCCGATGGTTTGCCTAGAGAGTGGATTGCCAAAATGAAACGCTCTCTTAGGACTATTAACCCCATCTTTAGCTCAGCCCGCATGGTTGAGGAATATACCGAGCGCGCTTATATCCCGGTGCAGGAATATTATGCCGGATTGCAAAAGAACGATTTTGCCGGTGCCAAAGAGCTATCGGCCTGGAAACAGCGGGTTAAAGGGCTCTGGAGTGGGCTCAAAATTGATAATATTGAGGCCACTATTCCCAAAGAGGCCGCTGTCGGCGATAAAATTCCGGTAGAAATTGCCGTAAATCTCAACAACCTTTCGCCGGAAGAAATTCAGGTGGAGCTCATTTACGGCTCGGTTGATGCTCTTGGTGAGTTAATCAGCAATAAACAACAAGTTGTTGTGCCTCTCAAAGAGAGTAAAGACGGCAAAGCCGTTTACAGCGGCGCTATTTGTTGCAACCAGGCCGGGCGCATGGGCTTTAGCGTGCGCATCTTGCCGCACAATGCCAAATTGCGTGAACCGCTCGATATGACTCTGGTCCTCTGGGCCTAATTGGAGCTTTCCGTGGACGATTTGGTACGGGTGGACATTATTGTAACCGGCCATGTTCAGGGCGTTTTCTTTCGCTCATCCACACTGGAAGTGGCCCAGTCGCTGCGCCTTTTGGGCTGGGTGGAAAACCTGCCCGACGGCGCGGTGGAGATTGTGGCCGAGGGCTCTTCTTATGCTATTGAAAGCCTCATCGAATGGGCCAAAAAAGGGCCGCATCTGGCTGAAGTTGCCGAGGTGCGCGTGCGCTACGAAAAGCCTAAAGGTGAGTTTAAGACCTTTATGATAATTGAGTAATTCTGGCTCCTCTTTTACCGCAGAAATAATCTTTATTGCCAGCTGAGTGTTTTAAGGCCCAGGCGCACGCTGTAGGCCGTTTGCTCGCCCAGGCCCTTTAAATTGAGATGGCGGCAGGATATAACTTGCACAAGAGAGGCGATTTGGCGGTAAGTATCTTCAGATATTAGAATTTCTCCGGGAGCGGCTTTAGCGCAAAGGCGCGAGGCTAGGTTGATTGAGCCGCCGATTGCCGTCATATCGCGGCGGAACGAAGCGCCTATGGGGCCCACTACCGCCATGCCGCTATGCATGCCGATACCTATAGAAAGCGGTGTACCGCGAGAAAGCATGGGATTATTGTTAAGCTCGGCGCTGATACCGTTCATAATGGCATCGGCAGCCGTGAGTGCTGAGGCCGCGTGGTTATTCCGGCTCTCAGGCGCATAGCCGAAAATAGCCATCAAGCTGTCGCCTATATATTTATCGATAATGCCGCCGCAATTAAGCACATAGCGAGCCATAATTTCAAACATGCTGTTGAGTATTGCGGCTACAGTTTCCGGATCATGATTTTCGCTATAAGCGGTAAAACCGCGCACATCGGCGAAAAGAGCGGTTATTTCCATGCGCATCGGTGCATGGTTATGGTAACTTAGGGTATAGCGGCCAAGCTCTTGCAATACTCCCGGCAAATTGTGAAATTTTAGTTGCTGTACCAGGCGTTCGGCCAGCTCCGGCACTGAGGCGCCGCGCAAAATATAAGTATCTATTATTGACATACGGCGCAAAAGCGGAGTCACCGATTGGGGCTCTAAAAGATAAATAACCGGCATAAAAATCTGCGGATACTTTTGCCTAAAATCATCGATGCAGCAATTGCCGAGCCCTAAAGTCATTTCATAATCAAGGAGCAAAATATGCGGCGGGGCGACACTTAGGGCCATTATGGCACTATCAAAACTGATATGGGTACTTACTTGGTAGCCGAGATTGGTGAGTATGCCGGAAAGCCATTCCAAATAGATGGGATCGTGGTCAATAACGGTAACATTTATTTGCGGGCCGAAAATTGCGCTTATATCGCTCATACTTTTTGCCGAATTTTATATGCCGTGGAAAGTGGAAATGGGTACTTTGGAGCAGGCTGCTTTTAAGTAAAATTTATTATCAGCAACTTGGCCTATTGCTCCTTCCGGCCAGGAATATGCCCGGCATTTATTAGTGTTTTCGACCAAAGTGCCAAGCGGGCAGGCCGAAGCTCCGCTGGGCAGAGTGTAATAAAAAGCGCCATCGGTAGCCGAGGCGGTGGTGCCGGCCGGCGGCATACCGTAAAAACAGGCGCGGCCGTCAAAATAGCCGCCATTGGGGCAGGGGAAAGCACAATTTGGCATTGAGGCTGCCGGCTGGCATGATGGGGTAAAATAGACATCGTTACCTTTAACTAGGACCGTTTTGCCCGCCGGCACCGGCCCTATTTCGCAAATAGAGCCCTTTTCGCGGCCATAGGGGCAGGGTTTTACGCCGCTTTTGTTGATTTGCGGCATGGTGATGAAATTATCGGTTACTTGAGGCGTATAATCCAGTGGGGCGCGGAAGATTACACAGCGGTTTTCTATAAATTCGCCAATACCTCCGCAGGGATTAGTGCAGCTTGGGGAGATGGTGCTTTCAACGCAAGGAGAGAGGTAACCGGCGGTATTATCGACAATAACCGGTATTTTTTCGTTATCGCCGCTAAAGATAACGCAGCGGTTTTCAGCCAAAGTGCCGCCATTGGGACAGGCGCCGCTTACTGCCTGGTAAAAAATATCAGCTCCCTTTTGGAAAAGCTGGCTCGCCGATTTGGCAAATAAACAATGGCCGTTGGTATAGGTGCCGCCGGCCGGGCAATAATCATCGGTATTACAATCTTCATAGCGGCGCACATAATCAATAGTGTGTGTTTGCCGCGGGAAATCCATGGGGTGGGGATAGTGTTCCGCATCCCTGGCATGGACGGTGGAATTTAAAATCAGGTAAAAGGGAATATCCGGTATATCGAGAGGCGATTTATCGAGAGTATTACCGGTAATAAGGCTTTTGGTTTTGGCGAGTTCCCCCTCTTTGGTACCGCCGATATAGTGGTTATCCACATAAAAACGCAGCTCGTGCGGTGTCCACTCCACGGTGTAAATATGGAATTCCTCATTTTGCTGTTCAAAACTCATGGCGAGAGCTGTGCCGCCCATGGAGGAGTGCGTGCTTTCCACCAAATTGCCTTCGTCGTCATAATAATCATTGCCGTCGTGGAAATTGGCTTCTACGGCCGCTTTTTTCGAAAAAGCTTCCATAATATCTATCTCACCGTCGTTGGGCCAGCCGCCTTTTTGGGGTAACATCCAGTGGGCCGGCCAGGAACCTTCACCGATGGGCAGTTTGGCTCTTACTTCCCAGCGGCCGTAAGTGGCATTGTAGCCGCTTGTTAAGTCGGTTTTTTCGGTATCCACGGCACCGGAAATTATGGGGCAGTCAATGCTGTTGCGAATTTGCGGACTTGTCTCCGAAATATCCCGCCCGCAATCGTAACTCTCCAAGATAGTGTGTATAGAAGTATTCTTACTCCAGCTATCGTCGTAGCCGCTTTTGGGCGGGAAGGCGATACTGGAGAGAATGAGAGTGCCGTCTTTGACTTTGACCATAGAGGGATGAAAGGCATTGACGCCCGAGCCCAGTGGCTTGTCGCTATCCATCCAGTTATAGAGCGAAAAGACATTCCAAGTGCACTTATCGAGATCGGCCAAATCAATAGCGAGCTCGCTTAATCCCAGGCTTTCAAGCTGGGCATTAGTGGGCTTTTGCCCCTTGTCGCACTCGTCAAAACACCAATAACAGGAGCGGCAAATGGCTTTTTTGCTATCGCCATAACACTCCTCGCGCCCCGGCACCGGCCCATTGAATTCATCGGCCCAGACTTTTTTTAAGCGGCGATTTTTGCGCAAAGCAGGGTAGGCGGTATCGGTATTGCCGTCCAGAGTGCAAGTTTTTTGGTCACAGAGGCCCTGTAAAGCGTTAGTGGGATCGTCGCAATGTTCGGCGCCGCATATTACCCCATCGCCGCAGGTATTGACAAAGAGTTTACAGCTTTCGCTGCAACCGGAGCAGCTATTATTATTGATATCGCCAAGATCACACTCCTCATTCCCGCAAGCAACGCCGTCGCCGCAGCGATTAAAATTGCGCTTGCAATCATTGGAGCAACTGTCGCAATTATTTTTATTGCCATCATCGCAGCTTTCGCCGGGGCAGACAATACCGTCACCGCAAAGGGGTGCATAAAAATTGCAATTACTGTCACAGCCGTCGCAAGGGTCGCGATTGCCGTCATCGCAGGCTTCGCCGGCGCCGGCGCAGACAATGCCGTCGCCGCAAATATTGTTATGTAATTTGCAAGTGGCAAGGCAACCGTCACAATCATCGGTATTGCCGTCGTCGCACTCTTCATTACCACATTTAAAGCCGTCGCCGCAGCGGGGAAAGTTTAGTTTACATTCGGCGGTGCAGGTATCGCAGCTGTCGGTATTGCCATCGTCGCATTCTTCATTGCCGATAACAACACCATCTCCGCAAAGAGGCTGGCAAATATCGGCTCCGCCGGCGCCTTTATGGCAACTGAAACCTCTGGTTACCTGGCACTCGGCATTGCAGCCGTCGTTAGCTATTAAGTTGCCGTCATCACAGCCCTCGCCCTCTTCGCGAATACCGTTGCCGCAAGTGCTCTCATGATTAGCCTGCTTGTCGCTGCAACCAGGCACAATTATTAGTAAAAATACCAAGGAAAAAATTGCTGACAGTCGTTGATGTTGCATAATAATGCCTCCCGGCGCAAAGCCGCCAAAATCATAGCGGCTTTTGACGGCGCTAACAAGCTCTTTCATTTAGATGGTGCTTCTGAGTGCGCTTTTCGTAAAACTTGACATAACGCTTCTTTAGTAGTGATCTGTAGTAGTGTCATAGCGGCTCAGATGGAGTCCGAGCAGGCGCATAACATTAGGCCGGTGGAATGGTAATGGAAATTGAACAAGTTTCTAATATGTTGGAAAAAAACAACCTTAAACGGGTGGTGCATATTGTAAAAGCCATTCAGGACCCAAAGATAAAAACGGCTGTTATTGATATTTTGGGAACTTCTCTCGATGCGCGGGAAACTCTAGACAGAATAGAATTAAAGCCTTTTGAAGCTGCCAGCTACGAAATGAGCGGCGCCACAGTTTGGCAGAGTGTTTCGGTGCAGGTTTACGGCGCTTTTATGAAAGTAGGCCAGCTTATTGCCGTTATTAATCAATATTGTCCGGCGGTAGAAGAGAGCGCTGTTGATGATGACGCTTTTGATATGGCCTTTGCCGAGCTTGATGATGACGCTTTTGCCAAACCTACAGAAGCCAGAACACAAGATATAGATGCTCTTTTTGATGAAATTCTCGATGATTCGGCCGATGGTCTCAGTCAGAGTGAAGAAATTTGGGCTCATCTGCGCTCCACCTGTTCCAGTGTGGCGGCAGTTTTAAAGAGTGAAATAGGACAGTTTAACCGCCGCATTTCTCTGGAAGCAGTCTTTAGCGACCGCTGGAATCTTTTGGGCGAAATTCAGGAGACCAAGCACCGCCTCACTAAAGGCATCGGGGCGCTACTCACCGGTGTTTGTTCCATTTTTGAGCCGGTGCGCAAAGAAGATGTGGTGCCCAATTATCACACTTTGATTTCCTCCGCCCTTTTGCTGCGCACCTACTTTTTGGATATGCGCCTTTATATGCAGGAAATATCCAATCAAATGAAGGCCGGCCCGGAGACCGAGTGGCGGGATCTGGCCAATAAAGTTTATATAAAAGTGGAAGAGACTATATTTTCCGAAACATTTGATTGGATGCGCCCTTTGGACAAGAGAGTGCTCATAGATTTGCGCAACCGTCTGCATGATGCTCTGGAAAGCACTTCTAAAAACAATCGCCGCTTTTATGAAGTGGTGGAAGATACATTGCGCTTTTCCGAAGCTATGAACATCATCAATAGTCGCGAGAGTCTTATTGAACACGACCAAGAAGCTTTAAATATTGCTCTTTTGCATTTACAATCGGCCGAAGAGAGCAATTCGCCGGCTACTAGTCAATCGATGCAAGCTGCCCTTGCTGCGCTCTTTTCGGTGCGCGGGCGCGATATGGAGCTCGACCGCCTGGTGGCTAAATTGAGTATCGAATATAGCCCGGAAGTGATGCAAGAGCTCATGGCCAACTTGCACCGAGTGCTGGGGACACTTATCAAATGAGCAATTGGGTTAAAAAAGCGCCTCAATTTGGCGACCATATAAGAGTGAAACGCATTGCCTACAGTCACCACGGCATATTTGTCAGCGAAGATGAAGTAATATGCTATTCCGGTGAGCCGTTAAAAATAAAAGATGCCAAAGTGGTGCGGCAAACTCTCAATGATTTTCTTTGCGGCGGCAAAGATGAGCCCTCGGCCGAAGTGGAAGTTAATACCGCGCCGGCCCTCTTTTCTCCCGCAGAAGTAGTGCGCCGGGCCAGAGAGCGTCTTGGCGAATGTAATTACAAAATAACCGGTAATAATTGTGAGCACTTTGCCAACTGGTGCCGCCGTGGCGAAAGCCGTAGCGAGCAGGTTGAAAATGCCAAAAAAGTTGGTCTTGCCGCCGCTTTAGGCGGTTTGTTGGCAGGTGGTATTGCCGCCGCCGTCGCTATATCTTCCGATAATGATTCTAAAAACGCATGAAAAGCCTCATATTTGCTATTATATTTTTGGGCGCCGCTACATCGCAGCCGGAAGCTAAAGGTATTAACCCGGATATTTGCCCGGTAGCAGGTGAAGGCTGTGTTTGCCCTAAAACCTGGCCGGAATATGGCGGCCCGGCCTGTATGCCAAAATTTAGAGGCACGGTTACTGCCATATCCACGCCGCTTGCGGTGATTATGCGCGGGCGCTCCTATCATGATGATTGCCCGGTGCCGCTAACTGATTTGCGCCTTGTCACTTTTACCCACTTTGGCTTTGACGGCCTCATATATGACGGCCAAGTGGTGGTCTCAGCCAGGGTGGCTGATGAAATACTACAAATTTTCAAAGAGTTATATGAAATGCGCTTTCCAATAGAAAAAGCGCGTCTTATTGATTATTACGAAGCCAGCGATGCCCGCTCCATGGCCGATAACAACACCAGCGCCTTTAATTGCCGCCGCGTTACCGGCGGTAAGGGCTGGTCGCAGCATACTTATGGTGAGGCTATTGATATAAATCCTTTGCAAAATCCCTATGTTAATTCTCACGGTGTGGAGCCTCTAGGCGGCAGGGAATTTCTAAACCGCTCAAAACGCCAAAAAGGTATGATTCTGGCCGCTGATCCAGTGGTAAAGCTTTTGGCCAAATATGGTTGGAAGTGGGGCGGCAGCTGGAATTCTGTAAAAGATTATCAGCATTTTTCAAAGAGCGGGCGGTGAAAAAAGCCCATCGCCCGGCCCCAGGCTTTCAATTTGCTGGCTTACAGTATTTAGTGAAGCTCCATCGAGGTGCAAGGTGATTGATGGGCCTTTAAAGATTACCTCATCGTGGCTGATGACGCTCTCTTTGGTGAAATAGGCTTTTTCTGTGCTAACCGTGTAACCGCCCTCAAAGCTCAAAGTGAGGCCGTCTTTGAGTTCGCCGCTTAGGTCGCTGGCTTTTAGGCGGCCGTGTTTTACTTTTAGGGTATAACTGCTGTCTTTATTTTGGCCTAAAAATACAATATCCTGCATAGTTATGAGCAACTGATCGCCAAAGGCACTGCTGGCTACTCCCCGGTAAGTAAAACTTGAGCCGTCATTGCCGGTGATGGTGACATCTTTTAAAGTAAAAAGATTGTCGTCACCGGTAAAATTACCGCTGGTTGTCAGGTTGTTGCAACCGACCAAAAAGAAAAGCAAAATTGGCCATAATTTGCCCTTCATTTTATGGCGGTCTTTCCGGAACTGATAATCAGCACCGTGCCGTTTGTAGCATCTATTGTCCAGCTGGCCGGGCTGGCCGGCAGGATGGTGGTAGCCCCGATTTTGTAATGATAGCTCGCAATATTAGCACTGTTTTTTACGCTGCTTTCACCGCCTACAAACATTAAGAGATAAAGCTCTTTAGACGGCAGGGTTATAATTTCGCTATTACAAATATTTATTGTAAAATCAGGAGTTTCTAAAGACGAATGCGCTAAAGTATCGGCTGGGGCAAAATTGCAACAGGCCATACTTTCGGCGAGGTGCAGCTCGCGCGGATGACCATCGAGCCCCAAGCGACCCCAGTCATAAAGGCGATATGTAGTGTCGGAACATTGTTGCACTTCGGCCAGGAGAATCCCGGCTCCAATGGCGTGCACTGTACCGGCCGGTACATAATAGAGCTCGCCGGGGTGAACTTCCACGCGGTTTAGATGATTTATAAGTTTTTGATTTTTAATGAGCTTTGCCAGATGTTCCTGGCCAGTTACGTCCTTTAAACCCAGGTAAATGGCAGCTCCTGGCGCAGCTGAAATGATATACCAAGCCTCGTTTTTGGGGGCCGGCTCGCCGGGCAAGCTGGCGATGATATCGGCTCTTGGGTGTAACTGTACGGAGAGAGTTTCTGAGGCGTCGATATATTTCAGCATGATGGGGAAATGGTCAAAGGCGTCGTAAATAATAGAGCCCAGCATCTCCGGGTAACTTTTAAAGAAATCGCCTACCGGGCATTGAAAATGGCCAAAAATCAGCTCGGTTTTATTGCCCGGTAAATCGGAAACTTCCCATGATTCTCCAAGGTTAGTGCTGTGGGCACTACGCTTGTTTAAAAGAGTGTGCAAATTGCTGCCGCCCCATGGCCGGGCCATGAAATTACAGACAGTATCCAGCGGCTTTATCTCAATAGACATTGCGTACTCATAGCCCATGAGAGAAATTTTGGGCAATGGGGTAGCGGCGCCCGGCTCCGAAGGAGAGCCCGGAAACCTTTAATATTGGAGCAGCCTGAGCCCGTTTGTATTCGTTGCGCTTTATAAGCCCTAAAACCTTTTGCACCGTTTCCGGCGGATAATCATTAAAAAGGTTATCAATATGCTCATTGCCTTCCAGATAACGGCGCAAAATGGCATCTAAAAGGGCGTATGGCGGGAGCGAATCTTCATCTTTTTGGCCAGGGGCCAGTTCGGCCGAGGGAGCTTTGGTTAGGGTGGAGGCGGGAATAAGCTCGCGCCCGGCCTCTTTATTTAAAAAGGCGGCTACTTTATAGACATCGGTTTTAAAGAGATCGCCGATTACCGCCAGGCCGCCGCACATATCGCCATAGAGAGTGGCATAGCCCACGGCAATTTCGCTCTTGTTGCCGGTGGTTAAAAGCAAGTGGCCGTTTTTATTGGAATAAGCCATGAGTAAAGTGCCGCGAATGCGGGCCTGTAAATTTTCCTGAGTTACCCCCCAGGGCGTTGGGCCAAAGATGGGCGTAAGGCTACTTAAAGCGGCGGCAAAAATGGGCTCGATGGGGATAGTGTCAATGGTAATGCCCAGATTTTCGGCCAATTTATAAGCATCGCCGGCCGAATCATCGGGCGAGTAGCGCGATGGCATGGTAATGCCGTGTACCCGTTCGGTGCCGAGAGCACGCACGGCGAGTGTTGCTACCAGGGCCGAATCAATGCCGCCGGAAAGGCCGATGAGCACATTTTTAAAGTGGCATTTTTTAACATAATCGCTAATACCCAAAGAGAGGGCATCGGCTACTTCTTTTTCCCACTCCGGGCCTCTTGGCAAAATGGCGGCATCCGGTCTATGGCGCTCTAATGTCAGCTCATGGTTAATATGAGCGCTATTTTGGGGAATATCCAGTTCACCGATGATTAAATCTTCTTTAAATCCGGCACCTTTGGCGATTATATCACCGCTGCTGTTTATATACATGGAATGGCCGTCAAAGATGAGGCCGTCCTGGCCGCCTATTTGGTTGACATAGACGACAGGGAGCTGCCATTTAGCAGCTTCTTTGGCAAAAAGTTCCTCTCTAAAGGCCACTTTGCCGAGGTAATAGGGGCTGGCAGCAATATTTATTAAAAGAGTGGCACCTTGCTTTACCAGCGGGGGAATAGGATCGTAATCATAGCGCGGCAGGCGCCAAAAGTCGCGATCGTTCCAAAAATCTTCGCAAATAGTGAGGCCTACTTTGTGGCCGGCCAGGGTGACAACGGTCGAAGGCTCTCCAGGGGCAAAATAGCGCCTTTCGTCAAAGACATCATTATTAGGCAAAAGCTGTTTGGCCACTTCGGCGCTGATTTGGCCATTTTGGATAACTATGGCGCAGTTATAAGCCAAAAGGCTCTCCGGGTGGCGGCGCACGGTGCCTAAAATAAGCGGCACGGAGCCGATTTGCGCAGTTAAATCGTTTAAAGCCGCATCAAGGTCGCTCAAAAAAGCCGGCTGAAAAAGCAAATCTTTTGGTGGATAGCCCAAAAGTGCCAGTTCCGGAGTGATAACCAGCTCGGCACCGGCCGCCACCGCCTCTTGGTAACCAGCTAAAATTTTAGCTTTATTATAGGCAAAATCGCCAATGATGTAATTTTGTTGTAAAGCGGCAATACGCATAAAATTACCTCCGCACCGCGCCATAATATAATAGTGGCGCATAAAGGCAAAATTATAGTTACTAAGTGGTTTTTGGCGCCTGCTTAGCCTTTAGTGCCCAGAAGACCAGGCAAATGATAGCCAAAAGCAGAGTGAGCAACGAGACGATGAGGCCGATGGTCAAACTAGCCGGCCAAAAGTTGAAAACTATTTGGTGACTGCCGGCCGGTACCAAAACAGCGCGGTGCAAGCCGCCGTTAATACTCAGTAAATCAGCTTTTTGGCCATTAACGGCCACCTGCCAGCCGGGGAAGGGCGAATCGCTCATTATTATAAGCCCGCTACTTTTTAAGTTGGCAGTGAGCACGGCGCGGTTGGGGGTTAGAGAGGTAATTTTTACCTCTTCGGCAGAATCGGGCTCGGCATTTGATAACTCATTTAAATCAAAAGAGAATTTTTGGCTGTCTTCCGGCGTTAGGTAAACTTTTTCCGGCGTTATGCGCTCCTTTACCAGGCGGCTGTAGAGGTCTTCGGCACTTGCTACTTTTTCCACCTTATGGCTGATATAGGCGCGCGGCAGGACATCGGGATTATGATAGACATAATAGCCATCAACTTTTTCTTTTAGGGTAAAATAGCGGCTGAAAAGCTGGCTTTGCCGCGCCGAATAGCGATTTATCGGTACATCGCTAAGCAGCCAGGCCACGCTTTGATTTTGCCAAAACGGCCCATAATTAAAGAGGGTCATGAGCATGAGCTGGCGATTTTTGTCATAGCCCATGGCCATGTTGGCCATTGTGTTGTAATCGGCTTCGATTAAAGTATCGTAACCGCCGTCGTGGGCAATGCCGTGAGCGGCGCCGTTATTTACCGCTTTTAAGCCGGGGCTCGTCATAATGCGGGCCTGATTTTTGTTATTAGCATTAAGGTAATTTACCAATTTGTCGCTAAAGCCAAAAGCTTTTTCAGGCTGGGTAGTTAATTTAGGCTGGGCATAAATAGCTAAATCTATTCCGCTGAGCAAAAGTAATAATATGGCTAAAATATAACGATATTTGGGCAAATAAAGGCCGGCGATGAGGGCGGCCGCCGCGCCCAAAATAAAAATGAAAGAGATAAAAAGCTGGCCGCTCATAAAAGATATGATGGCTTCTGGTATATTGGCTCCGTTAAAGCGGCCCAAGCTGCGCGGCGAAACAAAAAGGCGCACAAAATTTTCTCCGGTCGGCGCAGATTTATTGGCCAGAAGAAAAAGAATAAAGCCCAAAAATAAAAGAATTACTGTGCCCAAAGTGATAAAAAGCGGCTTTTTGTTTTTGGCGAATAATTTGGCTTTTATAAAATAATTAAGGGTGATGGCCGCCACCCAGGCGCCGCAAAAGGCGGTGAGCATCACAAAGCGCGAAGGAGCTCTAAAGCGGCCAATCATGGGATCTATGGCAAAATAAATTTTAAAAAACGGGGTGCCGCTGCCCATAGCCAAAAGGGTGGTAAAAATAATAGCTATAATGAGCGGCAGATGATAGCGCCAGGGTAAAATAGCTATAGCTACAATTAAGAGGAGCAGGGCGATGATACCGAAATAGCCCTGGCCCTCCCAAGCCGACCAACCGGCAAAGAAAGGCAGATTGGCAGTGCCGCCGAAGATGTCCGGAGCCAAATAGGTGAGCCAGTTGAGTTTGGGTGTGCCAAAACTGGTGGCAAAAGCCAAATCTTTAACTACCGAGCGGTTGGCAAGCGCTGAGGCTTCGCTCATGGGAAGAAGCTGAAAGAGGGCCACGCCGCCGCTTAAAAGGCCGATAATCACCAGGCGCTCCAGAGCATAAAGAGCCTCAAAAAGGCGGGTTTTCCCAGGAACTGCCGGAGCTAAAAGGGGCAGGGCGGCTGCATCTTCCTGGGGGCTTTCCCGTATTTCCGGCGCACTTGTTAGCTGGCCTTTGATAGATAACTGGCTGATAGCGATATTGCTGCCCAGGAGAGTGCGCAGCATAGCCAAAGTGCCCATCAAAAGGATAATCATATAAATAATTTGGTAATGGCCGGTAAAGAGAGTGAGAGCCATAATAAGGCCGGCAAGAATTGTCCAAAAGAGGTGTTTTTCGCGCAGAGAAAGCTCAAAAAAATACATCATTACCGGGAGATACGCGGCAGAAATGATTATATCGATATGGCCGGCGTAAAGGTGCGAAAAGGCAAAGCCGCTAAGAGCATAAGAAATACCGCCCAAAAAGGCTGGCACAGTTTTTATTTTAAAGAGACGCAAAAAGAGCACAGTAAAGGTAAGAGCAATAGTTAAATGGAGCCAAACAGTCAGCTTTATTTCGAGGCCGGTGGAAAAGATTAGCCCCAAAATGGTGAAGGGGTAGTGGAGCGGATGTACGCCTGTTTGAAAGGGCACGCCGCTAAAAATATAAGGATTCCAAAGTGGCCAAATGCCTTCTCTAAGCCAGCTGAAGGCAAAATCGCGATGGGGAAACTGGTAAGTGTGAATATCGGTGCCGCTGCCCCAGAGGAGCTCGCCAGTGGTGAGGAGCGCGCCGATAAAAAGTGCGCTAATGCCGAGAGATATAAAGAAAATCTGCCAGGCGGTGAGTTCGCGTGCTTTTTTAGGTGTGGCCTCACTTGGCGCTAGCGGCGGCGGGGTAAATTTACGGTTTCTTTTAGCCATAGAAAAAATCCTTAAAAAAATAGCGGCCTATGTCTTGGCCGGGAACCCATTACTAGCGCAAAATGAGTTTCTCTGCTCCCTTTTTTTTGAAAAAATGAAGATGCTAAATTTGGCCCTAAAGTGGCAGGGTGTATTTGATATGGGCAGATTGATTGAATCAGTGGCATAGTGGGCAGCTGGCACGGCCGCCAGCGGGGCTCAGCAGCTAAATGAATTCTTGACTAGCGTCCCGATAATTTGTTAGAAGCCTCTCATTACTTAAACCAAAAGCCATTTTTAGGCCGGAGGCACTATGACATTACCCGAACGAAAATATCGCGATCGTCTTTTCACCTTTATCTTCGGTTCTCCGGAGAACAAAGCCTGGACGCTATCACTCTTTAATGCCGTAAACGGCTCAAATTATACTGACCCAAACGACATCGAGATAAACACCATCAAAGAAGTGCTTTATCTAACTATGCATAATGATGTATCTTTTCTTATCGATGGCCAAATGAATCTTTACGAGCAGCAGTCGAGTTATAACCCCAATATGCCGCTCAGACTTTTGCAATATAGCGCTACTTTGTTTGAGCAATATCTGCAAAGCCATAAGCTAACCAGGTATAGTTCCAAGCTTTTAAAACTGCCCACACCCAAGCTGGTGGTCTTTTACAATGGCCGCAAAGAGGTGGAAGATGAGCGCATATTGCGTCTTTCCGATAGTTTTTCCCAAAGCGGTGATATTGAGGTAACCGTGCGTATGCTCAATATCAATTATGGTCGTAACAGTGATCTTCTTGCTGCTTGCGGGCCACTCATGGAATATTCGTGGATTATTCATCGCATTATGAGTTATAATAAAGGGAATTTGGCGGAGGCAATAACCGGTGCCATTAACGATATGCCAGGAGAATTTGCCTTAAAGCCATTTCTCACCGCTCATAAAAGCGAGGTGCTCGATATGCTACTCACGGAATATAACGAAAGCGAAGAACGCGAGCTCTTCCGCCAGGAGGTCTTGGAAGAAGGTAGGGAAGAAGGCAGGGCAGAAGGTAAGGCTGAGGGCAAGCGGGAGGCTGCCAGAAAAATGCTGGATTTTAATATGGATATCGCCACTATATCCGCTGTGACTGGTCTTTCTTCAGGCGATATAGCCGCACTTAAGTGCTAATATCCCTACTAGCAGACCACATCTCCGTATGCTGGCCCTCACCCAGACAAGTATTGGATTTTATTGATATCTCGCCCTCTCCATTTTTACAAATGGCGAGGGCATCCGGCAAGTGGCGATGTGTGTGATGTGGGTAGATTGAGTGAAGCAGCGGCCTGATAGGGCGGGGAAGGGGTGTTGGCTTTGCTGCTTGGCGGCTGTACCTCTAGGCTATATAGTTCAAATTTCGATTCTGACTTTCCTGTTGGGAAGAAAACCGCCGCTCACGGCTTTGCCTGCCACTCTTGTTTTTCCTCCCAGGCACCCACTTTTCCTCCGGCTCCAACTTAAGGGAATGCGTTCCCTTAAGAATCCTCGCAAGGGGCACGTTTTTTAAGTACTGGGTAAAATTTCTGTTTGCCGTTAAGCGGAGCTCCTCCCTATTTGCAAAAATGGAGAGGCAGCGAGCGGAAAAAATTAGCTCTAATTTGCGGGGTGAGGGCGCCGCAGGCTGAGAGTAGCGTCCGTTTCTTATGATTCTTTTTCTTGATTTTTTTCTGTTTTTTCTTTTTGGGGAAAACCTCCGCTACTTTCGTTTGCTCAGGTTTTCCCCAACCCCCTTTCCGCCGCACGACAAGGGGAACACCCCTTGACCCCGGGCATTCAACAAAAATGGCTTTATTTATGCTATGTTACAAAATCATTCACTTCTGGTGAGCCTTAAAAGCCAGAGGCCCTACTTTAGATCGGATCTGAGTGGCCTGCCTCTGGCTTAGCCGGGGCTGCGCCCCGGCAGGGTTCGGTGGTCACTTGTAAAAGCCTATAAATTCTTAGGTCGTGGCGAAAGATTTTCGCCCATCCTGTATGTGTTGCATGGTATTTGCGACATGGCAGAAGTCTTTTTCAGAAAATCCCTGGTAAGAAGAACGTAATTCTGGTAAGGCGTTAGCAGAGTTATGTTACTGCTGTGGTATTGAAAGAGTTCCTGTTAAATTCTACAAACCACAAAGTAGAGATGGAAGAAGCACATGAATGATAATTTTGCCATCCAGCTTTTTCAAGGCCAGAAGGTACGCATTATTTGGAGTGAAGAAGAGGAAAAATACTATTTTTCGGTTGTGGATATAGTGCAGATACTAACCGATAGTGTTGATGGTCGCAAATATTGGAACAAACTAAAACAGCGCCTTTTAGAAGAAGGGAATGAAACGGTGACAAATTGTCACCAGTTGAAACTTCCGGCTACCGATGGCAAACGGCGCATGACTGATGTAGCTGATTTAGAACAGCTTTTTAGGCTTATTCAGTCTATACCTTCCAAGAAAGCCGAGCCGGTAAAGCAATGGTTAGCCGAACTGGGAGCGAAGCGCATTGATCAAATAATTGACCCAGAACTCACCTTTCAAATGGCAGTGGAAGATTATCGCCGTCAGGGCTATTCCGACAAATGGATAAATGAGCGCATGCGCTCTATTGAAATGCGCAAAGAGCTTACCGATGAGTGGCAGCGCTCCGGTATTAAAGAACATAAGGATTTTGCCATTCTCACCAATGTTCTCACCAAAGCCTGGAGCGGAATGACTACCGGTGAATATAAACGGCATAAAGGTCTCACCAAGGAAAATCTGCGCGATAATATGACCAACATTGAGCTGGCCTTGAACACTCTGGCCGAGGTGGCTACAACAGAGCTTTCCCGCCAGCGGAATCCGCAAGGCATGATGGAAAGCCAGAAAACCGTGCAGGCCGGTGGGCGAATAGCCAAAAATGCGCGCACCGATTTGGAAGAGCAGCGGGGCATAGCGTTATATCTAAAAAACGCGCGGCTGATTATATGAATTCGTTGGAACAGAATGAGGCCAAAGAGCTGCAAAGTGGGGAGCGGGAAGATTAGAAATTGAAATATTATAAGGCGCTTTAAATAATGGACTCGCTAAAAATGTGGGGGTTAAATTTGACCTTTTCAAAAAAGAGAGCCAAGCGAGAAAACTCGACGCACCGCATAAAGGCAGCACTCTTGACCCTTTCTTATTAGACTACAAGGGTAACATATAAAAGTTAAGCGAAGAATAGATGTGTGTGAGTAGCAGTTTAAGGTGAACATGTTAGTGTGGCCGCCGCAGGTAGCAGAGGGAGGGCGCGCTTCAATAATTTCCGCTACTTGTGAATGCGGTACAGGTTAATGGTTAATGTCCAGTTTTGTGCTGCTTAGTTGCTCTCAAACTCGGTTGGATCTAAGTATTGTGTTTAATATTTCACCCAATTAATTCACTAAAGCTTGTGCCAGAAACAGTTTGTTTTAAAAAATACTGTGATTTGCTTGGCATTCGAAGTACAATATAGTTATGTGTTGGTTTCCAATTTAAAGGAGTTCTTGAATGTCACAAACTTCAGATATTAATGAACAAATAGCAAAAGATTTTCTAGTCGATAGTAAAGATTTTTTAACACGATACCACATTTTGAAAGACTACTCAATTCCTAGGCATTATGGTTTACAAAGTAAATTATTAGTCGATTTGTTATTTTCAGCTGAGTGTAGCATAAAGGCATTACTATTTTTAATTCTGCCAGAAGATGTAAACTGTATTTATAAAAAGATTTGTACTCATAATCTGCAAAAGCTATTAAAAACCCTGCCTGATTCGGAAAAATTAGAATGTGAAAAATTTCTTGACCAAGACTTTGTTTCATTTTCGATCGAGAATCGCTATTTGGTTGAAGTGCACAAAACTTTTCGTTCTAACGGCTGGTTTGATAAAAAAGAATATACCATCGATAGTCCAGTTTGGTTTGATATGGTTTCGAGCAAATTAGGAGAATTACAGAATTATGTATGGTCGAAGGTAAAAGTACCTATCGAAGATTGTTTGTTCGGTGAAATTGATGTTGATAAAGTGGTAAGAGAACACGAAATTAGAATGAGTTTATCTAAAGGTAAAAAATAGCGCCAAGAAGACAAAGCAACTAACTTACTGACACACCCACGAAGCTGTATAAATTGTTCCGGAAGTTGTTGAGCATATAGCAGAATACGATGCACATTCATATATATTGATAGTACCTCCAGCATAATACACTGGATAGGAAAAATTAGTATTTCCACTACTAGTAATTGCGCAATTATAATTTTGTATTGTAGCTGTTACAGTTGTAACACTTCCACCACTTTGGCGGCTATTGGAAGCTAAAACATATCCTTGTTTGTGACCACAATTACCAGAAACTCCGCAAAGCAGATCGCCATTACACGTATCTTCGTCAACTGCGTTAAAAACTGTTCGGCATTGCCCCCGAAATCCCTCTTGATTGCAACTCATACAGGTTTCGCCACAGCTATTTTCACAGCAAACCCCATCAATACAATAGCCGCTTTCGCATTGGGAATTGTCGGCGCAGACAGTACCTAAAAGAGCTTTGCTGGAGCACTCTCCAGCAGTGCAAATATAGCCTTCCTGACATTCGCTATCATCACTACAGCTGTCGCGGCAGCTATCGGCGCTATCGGCGCTATCGGCACATTGATACGTCCCGCAGCTTTGCGTTCTTACTTCGCACACTCCGGGGTTGGTAGAACAGCTATAACTAATAGAAGTACCATTTATGCAGCTATCCGGCGTGGGGCAGCTGTTGTTACAGCAGACGCCATCGACGCAGTGGCCGCTTTCGCACTCGCTGCCAGCGCTGCACACTTCGCCATTGGCCAATTTTTCTTCCACACAAGCGCCATATTTCAGCACTTTGCCCTGCGGGCAGACAACATCGTCAATGACACATTCATTATTTATTAAAGTTGTGCCGCTGGGGCATACTTTGTTATTTATATAACAAACATCGCCAATTAGCGTGCTGCCCTCCGGGCATATTTTGTCATTTATCACGCACTGGCCGGCGCCGTTAGTTGTGGAACCGCTGGGGCAAGTGGCTTCATTTATTACACAATCATTACCAATAAGAGTTGAACCCACCGGGCAGCTGGTGGCGGCGATAACGCAGAAGCCGTTCTGATTTTTTGCCGAACCTTCTGGGCAAACGGTAGCCGAAACAACGCACTGGCCATTAAGGTTGCTGGAGCTACCTTCTGGGCAGAAAGCCGCATTAATTACGCATTTACCTTCACCATTTTTGCTGCTGCCGGCGGGGCATTCGGTGGCGGCGATGACGCATTGACCTTCTCCGTTAGCTGAGCTACCGGCCGGGCAAATAGTGCCAATAATCACGCAGTCGCCAGAATTATTTTTTTGCGCCCCGTTGGGGCAAATAGTGGCGCTAGTTACACATTGGCCGGCGCCATTGGCCGCTGAGCCCTCAGGGCAAATAGCAGCTTTTATTACGCAATTACCATTTATGGTATCTGTGCCTTCCGGGCATACTGTGGCTAAAGTGACGCACTGCCCGAGATTATTGGCCTGGCTGCCCTCTGGGCAGACGGTGTCATCTTTTACACAAACCGCGCCCACTAGGGTGCTGCCGCTGGGGCATTCCGTGGCGGCGATGATGCACTGGCCATTATTGTTTTTGAGTGAACCATCAGGGCAAATAGTGGCGCTTACAACGCATTGCCCAAGATTATTGGCTACTGATCCTTCAGGGCATACTGTGCCATTTATTACACATTGGCCATTTTGATTCATGGCTGAATATTCTGGGCAAATGCGCGCTAGAATGAGGCACTCGCCGCTCTCGGTTTTGGCGCTGCCGCTGGGGCAGGAGGTGGCGCTGATGATACAGTTACCCGCGCTATTTTTGCTGCTACCTTCCGGACACATAGTGGCCTGAGTAACACAGTTACCTTCCTGGTCGGCCTGACTGCCTTCGGGGCAGATAGTGGCGCTAGTTACACATTGGCCGGCGCCATTGGCCGCTGAGCCTTCGGGGCAAATAGTGGCGGTGATTACACATTCTCCGGAGCTGTTAGCGGCTGAACCTTCGGGGCAACTAGTTGAACTAATAACACATTCGCCTAAATTATTCTTGGCCGCACCCTCTGGGCAGGCTGCATCGCTTATTACACACTCATTTTGCAGGTTTTTGGCCGATCCTTCGGGGCAGATAGTGTCATTAACCACACAGCGGCCCTGATTATTGGTGCTGCCATCCGGGCAGACGCGCTCGCGGATAACACACTCCCCATCGCTATTGGCATCGCTGCCCACTGGGCAGGAAGTTTGGCTGATAATGCAGCGGCCAGCTTCATCTTTGGCGGCGCCAGCTGGACAGGCCGCTTCCTCCATCACGCAGAGTCCGTTTTCATCAGAGCTGCCATCGGGGCAAATGGTGGCTTTTACCACACACTGGCCCAGGCCGTTGGATTCCGCTTCATCGGGGCAACTGATGTTGGTGATGATACATTTACCGTTACTATCTTTTACCGCGCCGTCAATACATTCGCTGGTGGTAATAACACATTGGCCAAGAGCATTTAATGAGGAGCCATCATAGCAAAAGCGCTCAGTGATGAGGCAAGCGCCAGCTTCATCATGCAAAGATCCTGGTGGGCAAGAGGTTTCAGCAATAATACAATTGGAGCTGCCGTCAAAGTTGCTCCCTTCTGGGCAATGTTTTTGGGTAACGATGCACTGACTATTAGCGTTCAAGGTACTGCCTGGCGGACAGTCGCGGTTTAAAACGATGCAGTGGCTTACAATTTCCGAAACACCGTCAACAGTGTAACTCTCTACTGTGCCAGCTGGGCAAACCTTGGGCGCCAGACAGTTACCAGCGCCATCATCGCGGCTATTTTCCGGACAAGAGGCTTTACTCTTTACACATTTGCCGGTGACGCTGAGTTCCGTACCTTCCGGGCAGACAAATTCGGTGATTTGGCACCTGCCATTTTTGAGTAAGATGCTACCAGCGGGGCAGGTAGCGGCGCCGGTGGGAGTGGGCTCATCGGCACAGGCGGCCAGAGAGAGGGCCGAGATACATAGACATATTTTAGCAAAATTGCTCATGATAAACCTCCTGTGTGAGCAAAAAAATACCTGACAATGCAAGAAAAATGTGCAAAATTATTAAAAAAATTGCTAATTTTGTCTTGAAATATTTTTAGAGATGTGCTAAGGTTAGATAAAGCGACTGAACTGAACTGAACTGAACTGAACTGAACTGAACTGAACTGAA
>JAEEML010000004.1 GCA_016283195.1 Deltaproteobacteria bacterium
AAAACCACGGTATTGCAGGTTAAAAGCATAGCTCTTTTAGGATGGCCGGCCGAGCGAAAAACGGCATTTTGTCCATAGTAAATATGGGTGATGATGTTGCCGTAGAGAATAATCTCCATATATTCTCGCGAATAGGGGAGAGTATCGGGACTGGCGCCAAAAAATATGAGAATGGGATCCAAAAAGATGAGGGCGATGATGGCAAAGAGGCCGCCAATGATAAAATTGAGCACCATGACATTGCCCAAAATGCGCCTTGCCGTGTCGTAATCCTTTTCGCCCAGTTTCACGGAAACCAAAGTGGCAGCTCCCACACCAACTAAAGTGCCAAAGGCGGCTGAAATATTCATAAAAGGAAAGGTGAGAGCGATGGCGGTGATGCCAAGGGCCCCTACTCCTTTGCCGATAAAAAAGGTATCGGCGATGTTATAGAGGGATGAAGCCATCATGGCGATAATGGCCGGGATGGCAAATTTCCATAATAATTTCTTTATGTTCTCGGTTCCGAGATAGAGAGGTAAGCTCATTTTTACACACTATAAATATATATAATTAAATAGAGGCAAGCACATTATAAAGAGGCGCATTAGGCACCTGGCCCGCTCCGCAAGCTATATATGCCAAAAGACAAGCTATGGGCAAGTCATAAGCCTGGCGCCCGGTTAAAAAATAGCGCCTTTGAAGAAATGGTGATTATTTACTGACTTTTTTCACATTATGGTGTAAGAGGCTAGGGGCTTTGGATATGAGAAAGGAAAGCTCAATGAAAAAGAATTTCTGTTTTTACTGCTCTTTGATTTTTTTGACCACGTTGTTTACCGGGGCTTGTAACCGTCCCTGCCCGCCTGTTGCTCCGGCTAAAGAGTGCCCGGTGGTGAGCGATGCTAAAGAAAAGCCTTTTTACGCCAAGGTCAACGGCCAGACCATTGAGCTTAAAGGCGAACGTTTAAATGCGGAAATAAAAGAAGAAATTGAGCGCATGGAGAAAGAACATCAGCAAAAAATGTTTCAAATGCGCTCTTTGGCTTTAAGCATGGCCATAGATGATGAGCTCCTAAAAAATGAGGCCCAAAAAAGGGGCACTACGCTTGAGGAGATGGTAAAGAACGATTTTATGGTTAAAGCTCCGCAGCCGACGGACGAAGAAATTAAGCAATTTTATGAGGATAACGGCCTTGATGCTCAGGGTATTCCGCTTGATCTCATAAAAGAGCGCATTGGTGCCATGCTCTGGCAGAGAAAGCTGGATGATGTGCGTGATGAATTGGTCTCAAAACTGCGCAAAGAGGCCAAAATAGAATACTTTATGACCCCGCCGGTTATAGAAAAAGAAAATATCCCCCTGATGGATGCCTCCTCTTGGGGTGATGCGCAAAAAGCCAAAGTAATTATTGTGGAATATTCCGATTTTGAGTGCCCGTATTGCAGCCGGGCCTCAGCGGTTATTGATAAAGTTATTCCCAGTTACGGTGATAAAGTTCTAAGAATTTTCCGCCATTATCCGCTGCCCATGCACGAGCACGCTAAGGAGGCAGCTCAAAGTGCCGAGTGTGCCAGTAGGCAGGGTAAATTCTGGGAAGCACACGACATCCTCTTTAAGAATCAAACTAAATTAAGTGCTGAAGAAATAAGCGCTTATATGCAAAAAATCGGCCTTAATATGGATAGTTACAAGGCTTGTTTAACTTCCGGCGCAGCTGATAAAATCATCGAGCGCGATATAGATAGCGGAGCTGAACTAAAGATTGACGGCACGCCGACTATTTTTGTTAACGGTATGCGTTTTGAAGGTATGCCGGATGAATCGATGCTCATAGCTTATATTGAAGCTGAATTGCATAAGTAGCCGATAATAAAGAATTTTGCTTGCGGAATACTCATGGAAATATCCTGGTGGAACGAAATAAAGCCGGAAATTCAGGCGGAGCTTTCGGCTCTTAATTTTGACCCGGTGGCCATGGAAGAACTTAGGCAAAAAGTTCTTTCCGGTGAGTATTCCCAAAAGGCTAATTATTGCCGTCCGCCGCCTGTTCCTCCCGAGGCTGAGCACCTGGCTTATTTTCCGACCAGAGAGAGTGCCAGTTATCGCTATTTTTATGAGCTGGGAATTAAGGCTCTGGCAGCCGGCCGGGTAGGCGTGGCTATTTTAAACGGCGGCATGGCTACTCGCTTTGGCGGGGTGGTGAAAGGGGCGCTGGAGGTAAATCGTGAGCGCTCTTTTCTGAAAATGAAAATCGACGATGTGCGTCTCTGGCAAGAGCGCTTAAATGTCAATATTCCCGTATTTATTATTAATAGTTTTGCTACCGATGCCGCCACCAAAGAGCACCTTTTAGGTGAAAAAGAGGTAAAAATAAATTACCTTAAACAAGGTGTGGGTTTGCGGCTTTCGCCTGCGGGTGAGATATTTTGGCCGGAACCGGGGCGGCCGAGTTTATATGCTCCCGGGCATGGCGATATGCTTAGAGCCTGGCTTGGCAATGAGGAGGCCATGGCTTGGAGCCGGGCGGATGACCATATTTTACTCATTGGCAATGTAGATAACATCTATTACACAATAAATCCTGTTATTATAGGGATATATATCAGCCAAAACCGGCCGCTTTTGGCCGAAATGGTGGAAAAAAGGCCCGGCGATGTCGGCGGCGCTCCGGCTTGGTACAATAATAAATTACAAACTATCGAAGGCTTTAGATTTCCGCCGGATTTTGATCAAGAACAAATTCATGTTTTTGCCACCAATAGCTTTGTAATAAAAGCCAGTGAACTCACCATAGAGCGGGAGTTTACCTGGTTTTATGTTTTAAAAGAGGCCCATGGGCGAAAACTCTTGCAACTCGAAAAACTGATAAATCAGCTAACAGCCTATATTAACACAACTTTTTTGGTGGCTCCGCGCCTGGGAGAAGATGGGCGCTTTTTCCCGGTGAAAACGGCTATGGATATGGATAAAGCCCGTAAATCATTCTTGGCATAAAAAGCCGCTTTTGTTATAAAGTGGGGGCAGTTTTCCCCGCCTTGTCTTTCAAGAAAACGGGAATTAGTAAAAATAAAGGAGAAAAAATATGCTTAAAGGGCATCCCATAGGGTTATTGGTAGCGAGTCTTGCCAACATGGGCGAGCGTTTCGGTTATTATACCATGCTGGCCATTTTTTTGCTTTTTGTGCAGGCCAAGTTTGGTTTTTCGGCGGCGACAACCGGCCAGTTTTACGCCATCTTTTTGGCGGCTGTTTATTTTATGCCGGTTTTCGGCGGTATGCTGGCCGATAAGATTGGCTTTGATAAATGTGTTATTACCGGTGTTTCCATTATGTTTGCCGGTTATGTGCTTTTGGCTATTCCCACCGCCGCTAGCACGCTCGGCATGGTGATGATGATAGCCGCTCTTCTTTTGATTGCCCTTGGTACCGGCCTTTTTAAAGGCAATTTACAGGTTTTAGTTGGCAATCTCTATGACGATCCTAAATATGCCGCCAATCGCGATTCGGCTTTTAGCCTCTTTTACATGGCTATTAATATTGGCGCCATGTTTGCTCCTTCGGCAGCTACGGCCATCACCAATTACTTTTTGGGGCAAAACGGCCTCACTTATAATGCCAATGTGCCGCCGCTGGCTCATCAGCTTTTAAATGGCACTATTACGCCGGAAAACAGCAGTAAATTAGCTGAGATAGCTGCCAGTATGAATAATTCCGGCGACCTTTCGACTTTTGCCTCTTTCTACCTGGAAAAGCTGGCTACAGCTTATAATTTGGGCTTTGCCGTGGCTTGTGTTTCGCTCATCTTTTCCATCACCATTTATTTAACTTGCCGTAAAACGCTCACCGGCACCGCCGCCAAAAAAGCCGATAAAGAGAGTGCTAGCCAAAATGCGGCCGCTCCCGAACTCACTCCGGCCCAAACCAAAGAGCGCATGGTGGCGCTCTTTATGGTCTTTGCCGTGGTTATCTTCTTTTGGATGGCTTTTCACCAAAACGGCTCTTCGCTCACTTTCTTTGCCCGCGATTACACCGAAAGCCAGGTAAGTGGCCCCTTAAAAGCCGGCTTTAATATTTGGATTTTGGCAATACTGGCCGCTGCCGTTTATACTATTTTTGCTTTTATTAAAGCCACTGCCGCCAAAGGGCGGATTATCTTTGGCCTGGCCACTTTAGCTCTTCTTGGCGGCGCTTATGCCCTCTTTGCCGGCATGGCTGAGAGTATCCATATTTTACCGCAAGAATTTCAACAATTTAACCCATTTTTTGTGGTGGCTTTAACTCCCATTTCCATGGCTATTTTTGGGGCACTTGCCAAAAAAAATAAAGAGCCCTCGGCGCCTAAAAAAATCGGCCTCGGTATGTTTGTGGCTGCTCTCGGTTACCTGGTGATGATGGTGGCTTCCATGGGGCTTATGGCCCCAAGCGAACTTAACGGCACTGTTTCACCGCAGCTTGTCACCCCGACTTATCTCATTTCCACTTATTTGGTGCTCACTTTTGCCGAACTTTTGCTCTCGCCTATGGGCATTTCTTTTGTCTCTAAAGTGGCTCCGCCCAAATATAAAGGCATGATGATGGGCTTTTGGTTTGCCGCCACCGCCATTGGCAACTATCTTTCTTCCATTCCTTCTCTGCTTTGGAACAATGTGCCGCTCTGGGTCAACTGGACAATTCTAATGGCTCTTTGCGTTATTTCCGGTCTTGTGATGTTTGCCATGCTCAAGAAGCTGGAAGCAGCAACAAATAGCTGATTATAATTATTATTTTTGAGGCAATAAATGGCAGGACGCCGCAAAAAAGTTGAGGACGAAGAATTTATCATGGAGAGCGACAGCGTTTTCGGACGCGGCGATCTCTCTGCTGAACTGGAGCCCTTGGAACTCGATGAAGAGCTTTCGCTCCGGCCCAAAAAATTTAGCGAATATATTGGCCAGGAGGAGCATATTCGCAATTTAAAAGTCTATGTCACAGCGGCCGGGCAGCGCGGCGAAGCCCTTGATCATGTGCTCCTTTCCGGCCCGCCGGGCCTTGGCAAAACCAGTCTGGCTCATGTTATTGCCAATGAGCTGGGAGTTACTATTCATTCCACTTCCGGGCCGGCCCTTGAAAAGAAGGGCGATTTAGCCGGCCTTTTGACCAAACTGGCCGAGCGCGATGTGCTCTTTATAGATGAAATTCACCGTTTGCACCCGGCGGTGGAAGAAAATCTCTACCCGGCGATGGAAGATTACGAGATGGATTTGGTGCTGGATAGCGGCGCCCATGCCCGTTCTTGCAAAATTCCTTTGAATCACTTTACCTTAATTGGGGCCACCACCAAGAGCGGCATGCTGACCGGCCCTCTGCGTGACCGCTTTGGCGTTATTTTGCGCCTCGATTACTATAGCCACCAGGCTCTTGAAACCATTGTGCGCCGCAGTGCTGATATTTTGCAAATTCCCTGCACGCCGGAAGCCGCCCATGAAATAGCCACCCGCTCGCGCGGCACGCCGCGTATTGCCAACCGCCTGCTCCGCCGCCTGCGCGATTTTGCCCAGGTGGAGGGCAATGGCACTATTGATCTCGATATTGCCACTATCGGTCTTACCCGTTTGCAAGTTGATAAAAAGGGCCTCGACCAGCTGGATCACCACTTTTTGCTCTCTATTATTGACAAATTCGGCGGCGGGCCGGTGGGGCTCGATACCCTGGCCGCTGCTATTGGAGAAGATAAGGGTACCATCGAGGATGTGGTGGAACCCTATCTAATTAAAGAGGGCTATATCCAGCGCACGCCGCGTGGCCGTATAGCCATGGAAACGGCCTATGCCCACTTTGGCCGCGAGATGAAAAGCCACACCAAGCAGCGAAAACTTTTTTAATTTCCAGTAAATATAATATTTCTTATCGAATCTTAATTTTTTGCTTGACATTTAGCAAGACACCCAAATATGGTAGCTGCCAATTACTAACTTGTTGGAGTTACCAATGAAGAAGCTATGTTTCCTGATATTGCAATTGGTTTTTTGTTTTTCTTTTGCTGCTTGTAGTGAGCCGCAAACTCCTAACGGCGAAAGCGAAATAGCTATAGGCTCGGCATGTAAAGATACACCCGAGTGCGTAGAAGGGGCTTTATGTGTTGAAGGTGTTTGCCACTCCGTTTGCAAAAATCCTGATGAATGTGCCCAAGGCGAAGGCTGCCATGAAGGTGTTTGCCAAAAATGTTATAATGACGATGAATGTAAGGGCGGTTACGCCTGTGATGTAAAGCGCGGCATTTGCGGAGCTCATTGCGAAGAAGATAAAAACTGCAGCAAATGGCATTATTGCACAGATGGCGGAGTTTGCGCCAAAAGAGGCGGCCGCGGTGAGGCCTGCAAAAGTGATCATGAGTGTTATGGCCGGCCTTGTGTTGATGGCGTTTGCTGTGAAGATAGCTGCACCGATAGCTGTATGGCTTGCAATATGCCTGGCGATGAGGGCTACTGTATGCCTGTGCGCATGGGGCAACTTGATGATGCTGGTTGCCCGGGGGAAAAGGCCTGTTCCGGTAATAATAACGATTTAGGCCACATGGCCTGCGATGGCCACGGCCAGTGTGATTATTTTGTGAGTGATAGAAACTGCGGCGACTATTATTGCGTAAGCGGCGACAGCGTTAGCGATGAAGACGCTAGCTGCGCTGCAAGTTGCAAAGAACATAGCGATTGTCGCAACGGAAAAGTTTGCCATAATGGTAGTTGTATTTCCAAATTACCTTTGGGCGGTGCTTGCGAAGGTGATTTTATGTGTGTGATAGGAGGAATGTGCGTTAATGGCATTTGTTGCGATAACAAATGCGATGTTGATTGTAAATTCTGTAATAAAGAAGGGCACTGTCAGCCGGTGGCCGACGGCGAAACTGATGGCGCTTGCGATGGCTCGCAACTGGTTTGCCACGATGGTGATGGGCAATATTTTACCAATCTTTGTGATGGGAAGGGAGCTTGCTCGCAACTGGTCAATAAGCAATGTGGTGGCGGATATCTTTGTAACGGCAATGAGGCCAGTTGTTATCAAGATTGTTTGACCACCAACCTCTGCCAGGTGGGCTTTTATTGTGATACCAATAGCGAAAGCCCTACTTACGGTTCCTGTTTGGCACTGCATGAGCAAGGAGAAATTTGTGACGGCAGCAATATTAAATGTGCCGCCGGCCTTTTTTGTGTCGATGGCTATTGCTGTGATACCCAGTGCGGAGGCCTCTGTGAGGCCTGCAATGTACCTGGTAAGGAGGGTACTTGCAGCGCGGTAGTAAATAGCCTGGATGACAGCTGCCAGGGTGATAAATGCGTTTTTGATGGCGAGGATCAGCAATATATGCACTATACGCTGGGTTGCGATGAAAACAGCACCTGCGCTGGCCTTTTTATGCAGGAGAGCTGTGGTAATTATGATTGTGCAGTAAGCAATAAATGTAACACTGGTTGCAAGGTAACATGCGAAAATAACACCATTATTGAAAATGGATGCAATGGGAGTAACAGTGATATTTATTGTAAAGCTCCAGACGGTACACCGGCTTTTGTTTGCGGTGCTATAAGCGATAAATTCACCGATAACGGTACCTGTGTTTATAGAGAAAAAAACGGCACATCCTGCCTGGCAGGGCGGGAGTGCCAAAGCGGAAATTGTGTGGATGGCACCTGTTGCAATGCCAGTACTTGCAAAACTACCTGCAGTGAAGGTAATCAATTAACTCTACGTAACTGTGGCAGCGGCCAGTGCGAGATTTCCGCGACTGTTTCCTGCACCGGCCATTTGCGCTGTGCCGATGCCAATTCCTGTAAAGATAAATGTACCGTTGATGGTGATTGCCTGGATGGCTACTACTGCGACGGTAATAATATTTGCCAGAAAAAACTCGATAACGGTGCTGAACCGGCTATGAACATGGCTGGATTAGCGGCTGTTACCTGTACCTCAGGTTTTGTCAGCGATGGTGTTTGCTGCGATAAAAAATGCGACGGAGCCTGCGAATCATGTGCTTTAGAGCATTTTGTCGGCACTTGCAAAGCTCTGGCTGATGGTACGCAACCGGAAGGATGCCAATCGGAATGTGGAGAGGCATTTCAAATTGGACATGCCGCAGGGTCTTATACGCCAGTTATTATATATTACAGTTTGCTAACTAAGAGAAAATGCCAAAGTGGGGTGTGTCAATCGGAAACACTCGATAGATCGGTGTATGCCTGTCTGCCGGATTTAAGCGGTTACTATACTTCGTGTTCTGCTACTGGACGCAGCGGAATAAGGCTCATACAATATGGGCCACTTGGAGAAGAAGAACTAAGAGAGAGAGCCGGTGAAATGTGCCATGCCAATTATAGTTGCCATGATGGAACCTATGGGATAGGTACGATGAGTTTTGCCGGTGGTACTGAAAGATATGAACATTATTCAGACGGTGTTTGTTATTAATTAAAATTTAAATAAATCAATAAAATATTATTTATTTTAAATTCACTAAAAGGAGTGAAAAATGGTGGATTTTATCAAAAATCAGCAGAAATGCGGGAGAGAAGAGCAATTTTATTGGAACACTTTTGAGCCGCAAGCGAGCCGGCCATCAGTAGCAAAAACGGCAGAAAAAGAGATAGGCACTAAGACGGCCGATAAGTCTATGCCGGCTAAAGAAGTTGACACTATGCAAAGAGTGCGCGGGCAAAATAAGAAGACAAGGCATAGCGGATTAACCAGAAAATATATCCCTACCATTAATAGCCTGGCTAGAGCCTCCAAAGCGGCCGCGCCCGATTTAAGCGAGCTGCAAAGTCAGCTAAAGACTAAGCTTTCGGAGAATGATTATGCGGCTATATGCCAGAGTATTAGCCTTTTTCCTAAAGAAGAACAAGTAGAAATACTTAATAAAATTAATGAATTAAGTAAAAATTGCGGAGATGTTGGGGAGAATATAAATTTTTTTGTTAAGGTTAAAAAATGCGAAAAAATAAGCCAAATTCTCCGCCATGAACTTGGCAAATTAGATGAAAGAAATTTAATGTTTTATTTGGATAAAGGGCCGCATTTTACCGCAGAAGCAGTTAAAGATATTTTTAAAAAACAAAATAATATAGCTTATTTTGCCGGCCTTGATGAAGCTGTTTTAAATACACTTACCGGTGAAGTGCTCAGCGATATAACAGGCAAAGAGGCGGCAGATATTCAGGTTGCCAATATGGTGAGCGGCATCAAAATGGCTCTTGCGGCTAGGATTACCGATAAAGTTTTAAAACAAAATGCGGAGCTTGAGAAAAATAGCGGCACTTACGGAGCGGCGCTTGATCCCAAAATATTGGTGCTGGCTCCTCTGGAAACGGCGCTGGTTTTGGAAAATCTCGGTGCTAGCCCCGGCGACGTGCTGGTAAATTCGGTGGTAGAGGCCTATAAAGAGCGCGAAGGGCTTGATTTAGCACTAAAACTTTATAGCAACTTGTTGGCTAATATTACCACCGCTTACATGAATACGGCACTTAAAAGCGGCAAAGCACTGGTAAATAACGGCAAAAAAGCTATGGCTTTCGGCACAACGTTTTTAAAAAATTTAAGGAGCGGCACTCAGGAAAAACCAGCCGATGAGCTTTCAAATATTTGCCTCAAAACGCTTACCGATACCATCAAAGGCACATTTATTCCCGGGGCAACTGCGGTAACCGGCTTGTTAGAAAGTTTTATGCAAAGGGAAGTCGCCGAAAATACTGCTGAAATAAACATTAAAAATGAGCTGGAAAAAGCGCAGGCCGATGTTAATTTAATTAAATCCGTTATCAATTTGAGCAGCTTTTTTGTGAGTGTCGGCAAAGAAAAAATAAGTGCCAAAATGAGCGATAAGATTGATTTTACAGCAAATTAAGTTAAATCAAATTAAGCGATTTTATTAACTGTATTAATGGCTTTGCCTTCATCGCGGAAGATTTTCAGCATGCGGATGACCTCTTCGGCCACGGCATCCTGGGCCTGATCGGTGGAAGCGCCGATATGGTGTGTGCCATAGACGCCGGGGAGAGAGAAAATTTCATGGCTATAAGCGCCCTCTTTATCTTTCGGCTCATTGGGCGGCACATCCATAGCTACTCTTAGGCCGTCTTCTTTTACCGCTTTCATCACGGCGTCGATATCAAAGAGCTCAGCGCGGGCGGCGTTAATAATGAGAGCGCCCTTTTTCATTTTGCTCAAAAATTCGCTATTTACCATTTTTTCCGTTTCGGGGATGGCCGGAGCGTGCAAGGAGATGATATCGGCATTTTTGATGACATCATCCTGGCTCATCATCTCGGCGCCGAACTCAGCACCTTTTTCTTTGGAAACAAAGGGGTCTGAAGCGATGATTCTCATGCCAAAAGCTTTAGCCCGGGCGGCCACTTCTTTGCCGATGGCGCCAAAGCCGATGAGGCCGAGCGTTTGCCCTTTAAGGCCGGCTGCTTTTGAGTAGCCCTTTTTGTTCCACTTGCCGGCTCTAAGATCGGCCACGTTATCGGGAATGTGGCGATCCATAGCCAAAATGAGGCCCATGGTGAGCTCGGCCACAGCTACCGAGTTTTTGCCCGGAGTATTGGCCACATGAATACCTTTGGCTGTAGCTTCTTTGACATCTATGGTGTTGGTACCGCTGCCGGCACGGATAATCATTTTGAGGGCGTCGCCGCTATCTATCACAGCTGCCGGTACTTTGGTGCTGCGCACAACGAGCACATCAAAGCCCTTAACCGCCGCATCGAGGCCGTCTTTCAAAGTTGGGCGATAATCCACATCAAAGCCCGCTTCTTTCATTTCGGCAATGCGCTTATCCGGAAACTTGTCAACCACCAGTACCTTCATTTCTTTTGCTCCTTTTAAAAGCTGCACCGTGCAGCATATCGGCCCATAAGAGTGGCGCATAAGGCGGGATAAGTCAACCGGAATAGCCGTTTTTTGCGTTTTTAAAGTAAAAAAGAGTTTCAGCGCATTATAGAGTTTGGACTAAGCTGCCGATATGCTATAGAATATGTGGTTTTTTTGGGAGCCTGACATGGGTAAAAGAAGCACCTTTTTAATTATATTAGTATTCTCAATTTGTCTTGCCGGCTGCGGCCCCAAAGAATTTATGGGCTTAAAGGCCAGCGATCTTTTTCCCGAGCTAAGTAATGCTCCGGGGACTTTCAGAGAACCTGTGACCGTTTTGAGTACGCCGGCCAATGAACTCTCGGCCGTTGTTTCGCCGCTTGGCGACTCACTGCTTTATGTCTCCGATGAGCAGGGCAATACTAATATTTATCTGAGCCCCATTCGCGGCAATGGTTATACACAGCTCACAACCCAGAGCGCTGATGATTTGGAACCGGCCTTTTCGCCGGATGGCGCGCTTATTGCCTATGTTTCCATGGAAGAGGATTCCAAAGGCGATATTTGGCTGATGAAAGCTAACGGCAAACGCAAAAAACGGCTCACTTTTCGTGAAACCGCCGACAGAACGCCTATTTTTTCTCCCGATGGCCGCTATATTTATTATGTAGGGCGGCGCGGTGTAAAAGATATTGCTACTATTTATCGCGTGCCGGTTAAGGGCGGCAAAAGCGAAGATTTAGGCCCCGGTTTCGACCCGGCTCCTCTCTATGACGGCCAATATTTAATTCATACCGTTTTTGATGAAAATCACCATCCGCGCCTGGCTGTGCGAAATTTGCAACATGGCGATAAAAAAAGCACTTATTTGACTAAAGGCGATTATTTGGAAGGCTTTCCCCGTGTTTTTAGCGGCCAAAAATATCACCACCTGGTATTTAGTCGTTTTTGCGACGACACCAACGGCGACGGCCTGGTTGACGGTGACGACCGCCCCAGCCTCTGGCGCCTTGATATAACCATTACCGATAGCGGCCTTAAATATGGCGAGCCCTTTCCGCTCACTACCGGGCAAACAGCGGAAATATTTGGTTTTATTAGCGGAAATGTGCTCTTTTTTACGGCAACTGATAACGACCACGAAATAAAAGCGCTGCCGATAGACGGCGTTATTTCCCGCGAAGTAAACGACGAGACCATCTATGCTCTGGCCCTGGCCAGCCATAAGCCAGTGGTGCGGCGCACGCTTTTGCGCTACTTGGTGAGCCGTGGCGGAGTGCCGGCCGGCCGCGCCCGCTACGAACTTGCTAAAGAGCTTTCGGAAAATGAAGAATACGATATGGCCCTTAAAGTCCTGAGAGCGGCCATTGACTCAGCTCATGATGAGCCGGATTTTGAAAAAGTGCTCATTTTGGAAGAATACCGCATTACGGTTTTTAAAGAGGAAAAAGAGCTAAGTGGCGGTAAAGTGCATAGCTATTTAAAGGATAGACTCGAGAATCTGCCCAATATTCATCAGGAGAGCCCGGAGGATTCCCTGGCTGTTGCGGCCCGCTATGCCACTATAAAAGCCGAGCTTTCATATAAAGTTGGTGAGCGCTCTAATCTGGTGAAAAATTTAGAAAATCTTTTAGCTAAGAAGGATGTTCCGCTGGAAGATGTGGCGCGGGCCAGGCGCGTTTTGAGTAACTTGGCTCTCTCTTTGGGGCGCTTGGATGAAGTTAAAAATCTGGAATTTAATGTTTTGCGCCTTAATGCCCAGCTGGATTATCATAAAAATAAAGCGGTTAATGTGCTTTTAAATAATATGCCGGCTGCTGAAACTCCGGCCGATTATTTGCAAAATTTGGCCGACGGTGCCAGCGATATTCCCCTTTTGGCTACCAGCGCGCGTTTAAAACTGGCTGATTATTACAAAGAACGCACCTTTATGGCTTTAGCTGCTGCCGAATATGAAAAAATACTCACGGCTTATCCGGCCGAAAAGGCCGAAGCGGTAACAGCCCTGCGTGAACTGGCCAAAATGGCCGAAGATAGCGGCGATAGGGCGGCTGCTCTCGATTATTGGGAGCGCATTGTCAGCGATTACTCTACAGAGTGGCAGGAAGTAAAAGAGGCCAGAAGTTCCATTTCGCGCCTGGCCCTTTTAAACGCCAAAGCCGAAGAAAATAAAGGCAATATAAAAGCGGCGCTTGAAAATTACCGCCGCATGATAAAAGCCGATGAAAACTCCATTATTGCCCATAGACACTTAATAGCCCTCTCGGCAAAGCTGGGTACCATAAACGAAACTATTGCCTCTTACCGGGCAGAGGTGGCCAAAAATCCCGATAAAGCCGCCTATGTCTATGGTCTTGGCCTGGCCTTAACCTGGCAAATTCCTTTAAAAATCGACGAAGCTGAAAAGTATGTGAAAAAGGCCAAAGCACTGGATCCGCGCCTGGCTGAGGCCTATTTGACTCTGGGCTGGATAGAGGAGCAGCGCTACAATAAAGATCCCTTTGGCGACCATTTGGAAAAGGCGGTTGACCATTATATGACAGCCCTAAATGAAGGGGCGCTGAGTGAAACCGTAGCCGATGCCAAACAAAATATCGGCAATGCCTTTTTTCTCATGGGTAAAGATGATTTGGCTTTTAGTAATTACTTAAGCCGCGAACTGGATCCCGAGCCTTTTTCCGGCATAGAAAGCGAACTTATCTTTCGTGAGCGCTTTGGGCGCGTGGCTCTCCGAAAAGAATATTTTGATGTGGCCTTAACCGAGCTTAATGACGCCGAACGCCTAAGCCGCGATATTAATTACCCGAGGCGCGGCGAACTTTTAATGCTTTTGGGCTTTTCGGCTTATGCTCAGGAAAATTACGACAAAGCCGCCAAGTGGTATCAAAAAGCGGCCGAAACTTTTACCGCCGCCGCCCGTTACGACAAAGCGCTTACTGCCCGCCGCGCAGAGGGCTATGCTTTGGAACTGGCCGGAAAATATCAGGAAGCCGAAGAAGTGCTCGGCGAAAGTTTGGCCATGCTGGCCCGCTATGGCGGCGCTCCCAGCCATAAATATGCGCTTTTGGAATTTGAGATGTCGCTCGAGAGCAATAATGTCACGAGAGCCCCATACGGTTTTGACGCCGCCGGCGAAGAGGAACTTTTGCGCCATAGGCTGGCTACTATTTTTGGCCGTGAGGGGCGTCTTGATGAAGCTCTTAACCACTATGAGCGCAAGCTGGCTCTTTTGGAGAAAGCCAAAAGTAATCGCCATGTGGCCGAAGCGGTCGATGACGAGCTCATTTATACCTATAATCAGCTTGGTGTTTTGCGCATTTTGCTAGGTGAACTCAAAGTCGGTGAGGAATTTTTCCTCAAGGCTTTTACCCTTGCCGAGCAGGAAGAATATCTCAATTTCGGCGGCAAACTGGCCGCAGCTAATAATCTCCTTAGTTTACTGCGCTACGGCCTGCCGCTATCTGCCGAACTGGAAAAATCGCTTAACGAATTTTGGGAGAAATATCACGATAATTGCCGCCGGGAACTTCGAAAGCCTTGCAATAAATTTTTAATAAGTATGGCTAGTTATGAGCTCTCTAAGGTGGGCGGCCGGGATAGCGGAGAAATTAACGGCGGCGCTAAGATTATTGAGAAATTTATGCAAGATACCGCGCTTATTAGCCGGGCCTATAAAAGGGCCAAAGAGGTTAACGCCATAATTAATGATGCTGCTACCGAGGGCGCCGCTGTAGCGGATTACGGCGATTACAGTGCGGCCGCCGATAATATCAAAGCTCATGGAGAGGCGCTTTCCGGCAATTTGGAAGAAGCCAGAAAAATTAGCTTAAAGAGTATTAAAACAGCTTCGGCAGCTATGAAATGGCGCCTTATTTGGGACCGCTATTTCTGGGATACCGAAGAGCGGGCAGCACTTACTAAAGAGCTTCTTGATGAATTGCTTAAAGGCGGCCAGGCCATGGGTAGAGCCAACCTCTGGAGCCATGATTTCCGCGAAGCTCTTTCCGCTATCTTTAGTACTCTTGGTGATGAAGATGGCAAAAAACTCTTGGAACTTGCTAACTTATGGCGTTCTCTGCAATTAAAAACCACTCCTTGGGGAGGCAGCGCCGCCATAGCCGGTAAAGCGTTTAATGCGGCCGAACTGCTCCTAAAACTTAACGGCAGTGCTTATATTTTGGAGCAAAATTTGCTTGGTAAAGAGCTTTTGCTTATTGCTTACGGCGAAAATATTTTCAAATTTTATGGCGAAAAAAAGGCCGCCGAGGATTGGCTTAACGAAAAACTTACCGCTTATGAGGGGCAGGTTTTTTATTTGGATACTTTGAGCCAAGACGGCGAAAAAACGCTGAAAAATGCTCTTATGAAGCGCGAAAATATTTTTACTCTTTTAGCCATTAGTCCGGCGCATCTTTATAAAGCTTTAACGGCGCAAACTTTTTCTACCAGAGGACCGCTTTATATCGGAGGCGAGACAATTAACGGCCTAAAGGGGCTAAATACTCTGGCTGGCGTGAAGGACTTAAAAGAGCAAAAAGATCAAATATTTTCGCGTGAATATGTGATTGTTGATATACCTCTTACCGTCTCTTTGGACGGCCAACCGCTTTATATTGGTGCAGATGGTAAATTAAGTGCCTATCGCCCGGCCGCCTTGCGCACACCGCTCATAATTTTTAACCGTTTATATAAACTCGATGACCTTTGCAATACCGTGAAAAACGGCACCTATTTGGCCGGAAATATCTGCCTGCCTTTGGCGCCGGATTTTGTAAAAGCGGTTAATGAGCGGCTTGGCGCTGATGCCGATCGCCTGGCCGAAGCGCGCCTAGTGGCTGCCTCTATGGAGCAAGGAGCGGCATTGGTAGCGGTGACCAAAGAGCAAAGTTTGCCGCGCCTGGCCGGTGAGCTCGATGCCGTCACCGATGATTTAAAGAAAGAATCGCCGGGAAAAATATTAACAGAGAAAATAAATGATAAAATTAAATTAAATATTTATGGAGCTATAGGTCTTGATGGCGCCGCCGGAAAGAAGTTGGCCGAGAGCGAGTACAAAAAAGCGGCCGGCGAGGGTAGTAAATATTATAAAAATAAAATTTGGGCTGCTGCCACCGAGCCCTTTATCGAAGCTACCGCCGCTTTGGATTATCAGGGAAAATCATCAGCCAGTGTGCGCAACTTGCTCTCTCAGGTTTATGGCAACCTGGGCGAAGTGGATAAGGCTATTGCCGAGCAACAGAGTGTGCTTGATGAATATATCAGAGAGAAGAAGTCGGCTAATATTGCCACCTCCATGCGCATTTTAGGCAAACTTTATCGCGATAAAGATAACATTGTAGCCGCCGAACTGTTTGAAAAAGCGGCAAAAGAGTTTAATAAATTAAATAAAAAAGCCGATGAAGGTGATTCTTATATTTTGGCCGGTAAAGCCTATAGTGCCGTTGGAGCTTACGATAAAGCGCTTAACGCTCACCGGCGGGCTCTGGCGATTTTTATAAAACTGGATAATAATCGCCAGTACGAAGCCAATCGCTATATAGGCATAATTTATGAAAATAATTACAGTAATTATCGCAGCGCCATGAATTCTTATAATGCTATTTACAGCGCCGCTTTGAAAAAGGGCGACGAAAAAGAGGTGCGCACCGTTTTGGTGGATTTGACGCGTGTGGCCCGCAGCCAGGGTAATTACCAAAAAGCTCTGGAACTGGCCGGCCGGGCTTTAGCCAGCTTGCCGGAAAACGAAGAAAAGGCCAAAGCGGAAATTCTTTTGGAAATGGCTAAAATTTATTGGTATCGCGGCGAATATCGCCAGGCGCTTTTAACCGATGGTGAGGTGCTTGATATAGCGCAAAAGTTAGGTAATATTTTCCTTGAGATTCAAGCAGTTTCCCTAAAGGGACTCATTGCCCGCAATCAAGGTGATTTAGATAATGCGGCTATCTTTTTGGAGCAGGCGCTCAATATGGCCGAGCGCACCGGCCGCCAAGGCGAGGTGGCCAATCAGCTCAATAATCTGGGGATTGTTTACCGCGAACAAGGCAATATCAAGGAGGCTATAGAGACTTTTAATCACGCCTTGGCACTTGATGAAAAAATGAATAATAAAGAAGGCATAGCTTTTGATAAGCGTAATCTTGGCGTAGCGCAAACCGAGGCCGGTGATTTAAAAAATGCCGAAGAGAACCTTTTGGCTTCTTTAAAAGTCAGCCAAAGAATTAGTAGTAAATTCAACGAACTTGAGTGCAGATACGCTCTCGGCCAGCTCTATGAAAAGCAAGGTGATAATAAAAGTGCCAGAGAGTATTACCAAAGTGCCAGTACCTTGGGGCAAAAGATTTCTGTGGCCGATGTAGAATGGCGCGCCCTCTATGCTCAGGCATTGCTTGATATTGGGGCCCAAAAAACAGCTGCCGCGCGGGAAGAACTATTGCAAGCGGTGACAATAGTGGAAGGTATTGGGCGTAGCGGCGGCAAAGAGCGCACTCCGACGCGCGAAGAGCTCTATGGTACTTTGGTGGCTCTCTTGCTGGAAGAGGGGGAAGCTGCCCTGGGCCTGGAATTTTTTGAGCGCTATAAAGAGCGCAGTTATCTTGATTTTGTCAGCGGGCGCGATATCGGTTTGCAAAAAGAGGAAGGTTATGCAATTTGGGAAGAAATAGAAGGGCTTTCCGCCGGTGACCAGAATAGCGATACTAATCCTGCGGAAATCGCTACCCGCAAAAATGAGCTGAAAAACGAACTACTGGCTAAAAATTATCGCCTGGCGGCCAATCTTTTTGTCGATGGCTCCTCACTGGATTTAGGAGCTCTCACCTGGCCGGAAAAGAGCGCCTTCTTGGCTGCCTTTTTAACGCCCCAGGGCGTAGCTCTCTGGTGGTGGGATAAAAGCGGCGGCCTTACGGCGCGTCTCATTAAAACCGATATGAAAAAATTCCGTACCACTATTAATAATATACCGAAATTACTAAATAATTTTGTGCCAATGGAAGAAGAGCTCACGCAAATAAGCGAAATTATTCTGGCTCCCTTTGCCGCCAAATTGCCGGAAGTAAAATCTTTGGCCTTTGTGCTTGAGGGGCCGCTGGCCGCTCTGCCGGTGGCCGCTCTTAGTTATAAGGGCAAAAGCCTTTTAAAACGTGATATTGCTACTTGGCTGGTGCCTTCTCTTAAGCTGGCGGTGAAGGAAAGCGCGGCTTTGGCGGTGCCAAGTGTTCTTTTGCTGGCCGGAAGCGGCCCGGAGGTTACACCCTATGCTAAGCTTGAGATTAAAGCCATAGCGGCAGAGCACAAAAAACTAAGTGAGCAGCTAAACGGCTTTGAGCCCAAAAGGCAGGGCATAGCGCGCGGCAATGTTCTCCATTTGGCCGGCCACACTGTGGTTGACAGCCAGGACCCTCTGGCCACCATTATTCGCATAGATGATAAAAATAGCCTTACATTACAGGAGCTTTTACAAAATGGCCATTTGCCGCCGCTTTTGGTGCTGAGCTCCTGCGCTACCGCTGCAGGCGGTGAGGGGCCCTGGCTAAATATTCGCAAAGCCTTTTTACTGGCCGGCAGCAAAACTGTAGTGGCCAGCAATTCGCGTGTTTCTGATTTAAGTACTGGACTTTTAATGAAATATTTTTATCGCCACTGGCTAAAGGATGGTGAGCCGATGCTTTTAGCCTGGCATGAAGCCCAAAAACAGGTAGCGGAAAAATATCGCCACCCGGCCCACTGGGCCTCTTTTAACCTCGCCGGCCGGCCGGAATAAGTCGATGTTTAGCTCGAATAGTCTTAAATACCCAGTAATTATGGGTATTTTAAATATTACGCCCGATAGTTTTTCCGATGGCGGCCTTTATATGGATGTGCCGGCGGCTTTGGCCCAAATTTCCGCTATGCTTGAGGCCGGGGCTACTATTATAGATATCGGTGCCGAAAGCAGCCGCCCGGGGGCCGAAACTATTAGCGCCGCCGAAGAGGAGCGGCGTCTCCTGCCCCTTTTGGAAGCGTTGCCCCAAAAGCGGAATTACCTTATTTCCATAGATACTTATAAAGTAGAAACAGCGCGCCAGGCTCTGCGACTCGGAGCAGATATTATCAATGATATTCATGGGATAGATGTAAATAAAGATATGGCAAAGACCATTTCCGCCCATGGAGCCGGCTGGGTTATTATGGATTATAAGCCCCTGATTAATCTTTTAGAGGCTGTGGAACGCATGCGGGCAGCCGTTAAAAAAGCTTTGGCTCTGGGGCTCAAAAAAGAGCAGATTATTATAGATTTTGGCCTGGGTTTTCACAAAAACTCCGCTGATAATCTGGCTTTAACAGGCGCTATTCCGCTCTATAAAAAACTTGCTTTGCCCATTTTATATGGCCCATCGCGCAAGCGCTTTTTGGGTGAGCTCAGCGGCGAAAGCACGCCGACCGGGCGCGATGAGGCCACAGCGGCTGTTTGTGCTCTGGCCTGCGCTTTGGGTGCCGATATCTTTAGAGTACACAATGTGCCTAAAGTAAAAGCGGCCTTATGTAATTAAATACTTGCCAATAACCGGCCGACTGACAAAAATACAGCTTGCCGATTGCTTAGGCAAAAAGCTCAAGGAGTAAATTAATGGCTTTTAAAAAACTTAATTCTTCCAAATACATGGGCGAATTATTAAAAAATTATTTTGCCAGCCTTTTTCTTGATGACGGGCGGCCTGTCGCCTGGTGTAGCAGCGTGGGGCCGGTGGAATTGCTGCGCGCTATGGGGTTTAAAGTCTTTTTCCCGGAAAACCACGCTGCTATGATTGGCTCCTCCAAAACGGCCCATGAACATATTCCGAGCTGTGTGGCTAAAGGCTATGCGCCGGAAATTTGCAGCTATTTAACATCCGATATCGGCTCTTTTTTAGATGGCTTTTGCGCTCTTGAAAAAGCTTTTGGTTATAAAGAATTACCGCGCCCAAGTGTTATAGTTTACCAAACTAATCAATGCCTTGATGTAGCGGAATGGTTTAAATGGTACGGCCGCTATTATAAAGTGCCGGTCTTTGGTGTTGATAGCTTTAGGCAACTTATGAGCGTTGACGAGAGCGCAATAGGCGCTATTGTGCATCAGCTCAAAAATCTGGCGGATAATTTAGCCCCCATAGCCGGAAAATCCCTTAATATGGCGGCCTTAAAAGAGAGTGTGGCTATTTCTAAAGAGGGCAGTATTTTTTGGCAAAAAGTGCTTAACGCGGCAGCCGCCCATCCGGCGCCTTTAACCTTTTTTGATGCCATCACGCAAATGGCGCCGGCAGTGGTTATGCGCGGCACCAAAGAGGGAGCGGATTATTATAAAACCCTCTTAAGTGAGCTTGATGAGCGCGTAAAAAGCGGAGTGGCCGCTATAGACGGCGAAAAAGTGCGCCTCTACTGGGACGGTATGCCCATTTGGCCCAAAACGCGCCTTTTAGCCGATTTTTTTGCCGAGCGCGGCGTAAATATTGTGGCTTCAACTTATGCTAATTCCTGGATTTTTTCTGCTTTGGATCCGGAAAAACCTTTGGAGTCTATGGCTAGAGCTTCCTTGGAGCTCTTTATCGATCGCGATGAAGAATATAAGAGCGCCTATATCAGCCGCATGGTTGATTTTTTTGGCGCCCAGGGGATTATCTTTCACGATTGCCGCACCTGTCCCAATAATTCCAATAATCGTTACGGCCTGGCTGAGAGGATGAAAAACAAAAAAATTCCCACAGTTACCATTCAGGGAGATATGAATAATTCGCTGCTCTTTAACGAAAACCAGACAGTAACCATTTTGGAAGCCTTTTTGGAAAATATAACATAAAACATAAAGATAAAAGGCGCCGCTCATGTTGGATGAATTTGCCGAAATCACTACCCCGAAAGCAGAAGAAATACCGGAAAAACTCCCGCTGCTGGCCGTTAGAGATTTGGTGGTTTTTCCGCTTATGATTGTGCCGCTCCAGGTGACGCGGGCTTTTTCGGCCCGAGCTATCCGCGAGGCTATGGCCGGCAATCGCCTCATTATGGTGGTAGCGCAAAAGGAAGCTCAGGAAAATGAGCCGGCGGCCGAAGAGCTTTATCATACAGGCACAATATGCGTAATTATGCGCCTTAAAGAGCAGGATGAAGCCAGCGCCCAGGTGCTTTTGCAAGGCCTTTTAAAAGCAAAAATAAATGATATCAGTGAGTTAAACGGCCATTATCAGGCGGCTGTCGAACTTTTGCCGGAGGAAGAAAGAGGCCCGGAAAATTTGCAGGAAGAGGCGCTTTTAAGGGCGATACATGAAAATATGCACACCTTTGCGGCCCTTAAGCCCAAGCTGATTGGCGCCGATATTATGCCGGTGATAGATACTTTAAGCGATGCCGGTAAATTAGCCGATTTAGTAGCCGCCTATTTAGGGCTCAATGTGGCTCAGGCCGAGGAGCTTTTAAGAACTGCCGATTCTTGGAGGCGTCTATTAAAGGTTAATGAGCTCTTAAGCCGCGAAATAGCTGTGCTCTCTTTGCAAAACGAGATGCAACATCAGATAAATGCCGAGCTGAAGTCCAGTAGGCGCCAATATATTTTGGAGCAGGAGCTGGAGCGTATTAAAGAAGAACTCGGGCAAAAAGATTTGGATGCCGCCGGTGAGCTTAGGGAGCGCCTGAATAATATGGACCTCCCGGACGAAGTGCAACGGGATGCCGAAAAAGAGCTTAAATTACTTGCCAAGATGAATGCCGCCTCGGCGGAATATAGTGTAATATATAATTATATAAACACTTTGATTGATTATCCCTGGTTTATTACCAGCTGCGATAATTTAGATATCCCCCATGCCAGGAAGGTTTTAAACAGCCGCCATGCCTATTTGGAAGCGGCCAAAGAGCGCATTTTGGAATATTTGGCCGTGCGCAGCTTAAAAGGGCAAAAAGCGGGAGCTATTCTTTGCTTTGTCGGCCCGCCGGGTGTGGGCAAGACCTCTTTAGGTTATGCCATAGGGGCAGCTCTCATGCGCAAAGTGGTGCGCATTGCTCTGGGTGGCGTTAGTGACGAAGCCGAAATAAGAGGCCATAGGCGCACCTATGTGGGAGCTATGCCCGGGCGCATTGTTGAAGCAATGATGCAGGCCGGCACCTCAAATCCCTTAATTATTCTCGATGAGATCGATAAACTGGCCATAGGTTCGGCCGGCAACCCGGCGGCCGCCCTTTTGGAAGTACTTGACAGCGAGCAGAATAAGGCTTTTCGCGACCACTATTTTAATGTGCCGGTGGATCTTAGTTCCGTAATTTTTGTGGCCACAGCCAATCAGCTGGATACCTTGCCGCCGGCCTTGCGCGATCGGTTGGAAATTGTGGAATTTTCCGGTTATAGCCTGCCGGAAAAGGTGGAAATAGCCCGGCGCTTTATTGTGCCGGAAGCTTTAAAAGAAAGCGGCCTTTCCCCCAAAGATTTGCTCTTTTCACCGGCCATTTTGCGCCTTATTATCAGCAATTATACCAAAGAGGCAGGTTGCCGCTCTTTGAAAAGAAAAATCAGTGCCATTTGCCGTAAACAAGCGCTTTTTCTGGCCGAAGAAAAGCATCCCATAAAGCGCCTTTCCGCAGCCGGACTCACCTCTCTTTTGGGGCCGGCTCCTTTTGCCGCCGATGAGCGGGAAATGCATAGCCAAATCGGCGTAATTAAAGCTCTCGCCTGGACGCCGGCCGGCGGTGAAATTCTCTATATCGAAGCAGCGGCTATGGCGGGCAAAAGCGGCCTTATTTTAACCGGCCAGCTTGGCAATATTATGAAAGAGAGCGCACAAATTGCCCTTACTTTTGTGTGCAGCCACGCCGCTGAGCTCTCTATTGCCCCCGATTTTTTTGAAAAGCACGAGATTCATATTCATGTGCCGGCGGCAGCTATGCCCAAAGACGGCCCCAGTGCCGGTTTGGCTATGGCTATTTGCCTGGCCTCTTTGGCCGCCGGGCGCCCGGTGAGTGCGAATTTGGCGGTGACCGGTGAAATATCCCTGCGCGGTCGCATTTTGCCTGTCGGCGGCATAAAGGAAAAAATTCTGGCTGCCAGGCGCGCGCAAATAAAGAAAGTGCTCTATCCGGCGCCAAATAACAGCGATATTAAGAAGATATTTGCTTTTGAGCGCCGCCCGGCCGGGCTTTTTGCCGTAGATGATTTGCTTAAAGCTATAGGAATGGCTTTTGAAGATATAAGTGAATGAAATTACCAGCAAATCTTGCCAGCGGGGAAGTCGGCCGGCAAGGTGTATTTGGCTTTGTTTATAATGACACCTTCAGCTGGGTCTATACAATCTGCAGATGCACTTAAAGGTGTACAATCTTCCTTGGTATTGCATTTTTTGAAACGCATACAATAGCCATTGAGATCATCATTATTATTGGTTGCGCCATCTTTATGGAAATAGCCACAGGCCCTTATAGTGCCTTCAGGAATATCTTGGCAGTTTATATCTGTTGAACCGGGAGCGCAGAGGCAAGTGGCATTTTCTTCGCATAACACTCGGCACGTACCGTGCACGCGATCAAGGCTGTCATAACCGGCGTAATATTGCCCGGCATCAGTGTCTTCTATAGCGCCATCGAAGAATATGTCATCGAGAAGACATATAGCGTCGGTATTTTGGTCATCGCTACAGGCAATAAGATTGCCATCACAGTAGCTGCCTTCAGTACGCGGTTTGGCAACAGCGCACATTCCGATACCGTCCACACCGGCTACAGGGACGCAACTCATGGTTTCTTTGTTTATTCCCCAAAAAGCGAAATCAAACATTGATGCGGTTTGGGTATCGGTACTGAGATCGGTTGGAGCAGGGCAAGTATTCTCTTGAGCGCTGGTATTACATACTGGAATACAAAAACCCATCATCTTGAGTGGATCATCTGCGCCGGCATCGTTAAAGAAGTATTTGGCATACCAAACGGAACCTTTGTCTAGGCGGTTATCGTACCCTTCGGTACAAATGGCACCTTCTCCGCATTGCATAGGCAAGCCATCGGCTACACAAAAGGCGTAATTGGGTATTGGATCCACACAAACGCCGGCGAATTCATAGGTTTTTGTCTCTTTAGCCTTGCCGCAGAGCATACCATCCGGACAGTCGGCAGATACTGTACAATTTTGCATACATAATGCAATTCCGTAGGCTTCAATTTCGGTGCATGTCAAACCATCTTTGCAAGGATTTTTCATGCTGGGGGTACACTCGGCGCCAAACTCGAGTTTAGTGGTTGTTGTTTGATCGGGCGGCACATAGCCCGGATCCTTCTGTGTTGGCTGTTTGTTGTTCTCGTTAGGTTTGTCACCACACGCGGCGCTACCCAGTAACAACGCTGCTCCTAGTGCTAAATAAACTAGCTTTTTCATTGTATCCTCCTACAAATACATCCCACTTAAGGGGTAACGGGCGACATGCCCGCACTAGATCTTTAATTTAATGACATATTGCGGTTGTATGCAATAAAAATATTTGTTGCTATTGCAAAATTTTATAGAAATTCCGTTTTTTTTATTATATAGTGCAACTTTGTTTTTTTGACGGAGCCGTTATGCCCAAATTAACACCTCTTATTCATTGGCTCACCCCAACGCGACTTGTTTTAACGATTTTAGCTGTGATTTTTCTTGGGGCTTTATATTATTTGCGTTTTACACTTCTCCCTTTTTGGCTGGCTCTCTTTGCTGCTTATGCGCTCTCACCGCTTATAGATAAATGGCAAAAAAAGGTAGGCCGCGGCGGCGCTATAGCTATTTTAATGGGCATGGTACTCATTTTCTGTACTTTGCTTTTGCTTTACCTCATCCCGGCTATCAGCGGTGAAATAGCTCTGCTCCGCACCCGCATGCCGACTTATTTTGCCGCTCTTAAACAATTTAATCAGGGCACCATTAATACTTGGTTTGAAAACACTTTGCACATGAGCACGCCTTTTTCTTTCAGCGCTATTGAAAGTATGCTGGAAGGGCAGATGGAAGCTGTGCTGGCCAAAGTGGCAGCTCTAGTCAACGGCGGCCTGCGCTCGGCTATCGCCGGCACTGTGGGCGCGGTGCAGCTTTTGCTCGATGTATTTCTCTTTTTCTTCTTTTTAACGGCGCTTCTGGCCGACTTTCCCAAAGTAAAACGCCTGGTTATGGAGTGTGTCCCACCGCGCTACCGGGAGAAAACAGCCGCCTGGGGCGGTATGGCCAATGAGACGCTTTCGCACTTCTTTCGCGGGCAATTTACCGTGGCTTTTATTTTAGCCGCTTGTTACAGCCTGGGGCTTTCGCTTTTAGGTGTAGATATGGCTATCTTTTTGGGGCTTATGTCCGGTCTCCTCTTTTTAGTGCCGTATGTGGGGCTGGCTATTGCTGTATCCTCTTCTCTGGCTCTCGCGTTTTTAAATTTTTCCGGCTTTGGGCAAATACTCGGCATTGTCCTGCTTTATGCCATTATGCCGCTTATTGAGACGCTTGTTTTAACCCCGCGCATTACCGGCTCCAAGCTGGTTCTTTCACCGGCTATGGTGATTTTATCTATTCTCATTTTTAGCGGTCTTTTTGGTTTTATCGGCCTTATTTTTGCTCTCCCCGCTGCCGCACTTCTCAAAATTGTGGTGCAGGAACTCTTTGTTAAATACAAAAATTCCGGCTATTATCTCGGAGAAGAGCAATCTGCCTCCTAAAACCTACGAGGTAAAAAATGCACATCCTATTTTTAAATCTGGAATTTCCCCCCATCGGACAGGGGGCTGCGGCTCGTCATTATGCCTTTATTAAGGCGCTGGCCAAAGAATACGGGGTGACGGGCACTCTTATAACTTCAAGCTACGATCGGCAGGATCATATTGAAGAGGCGGCGCCCGGGGTTAAAATGATTCGCCTTAATGTGGGAAAGAAAAAGCCCTATTTTTGGACAGCCGACGAGGTGGCTCGCTATCTTGTGCGCGCTCCTCTCGCCATCAAAGAGGCGCTCCGCCGGGAACATTTTGATATTTGCCACAGCTTTTTTGGCTTTCCCTGCGGCCTTTTGGCCTGGCGTATTCGTAAAGAATTGCCCTATATAATCTTTTTAACCGGAGTGGATGTGCCGGGGGAGGGAACGCGCCTCTCCAAATTGCAGCCCTTTTTGCTGCCGGTTTACAAAAGAGTTTGGGGAAAAGCCGGGGCTCTGGTGGCTAATAGCGCCGATTTAAAGGAGCGGGCGCTTAAAGCCTTTCCCGATATGGATATTAAAGTTATTCATAACGGCGTGGATACCGCCATCTTTTCGCCGGCCGAGAAAATAGCCGCCGGCCAGAAGCTCCTCACAGTGGCCCGGTTGCAAAAGCATAAAAATATCCACCTGATTATTGAGGCTTTAGCCGGGCTTAAAAGTAAATATCCGGAAATCTCCTTTAAAGTAGTGGGCGACGGCCCGGAGAGCGCTAATCTTAAAGAGTTGATTTCTAAAAATAATCTGGAATCTTCAGTGGAACTTCTCGGCTATAAACAGCGCAGCGAAATGCCGGATATATATAGAGCGGCTAATTGTTTTTTACTGCCTTCAGCCTGGGAAGGTATGTCTAACGGCCTCCTGGAAGCTATGGCCAGCGGGCTCCCGGTGATAGTGAGCGATGTAGGCGGAGCACGGCAACTGGTAAAAGGTAACGGAGTTATTTTGCCGGAAATTAGCGCTGCGGCAATTGGGGATGCTCTTTGTGCGGTGTATGAGCACAAAGAAAAACCGGCAGAAATGGGGCAAAAGAGCCGGCAGATTGCCGAGACGCTGAGCAGTAAAAAGGCGGCAGAGAAAGTATATGAGCTTTCAGAGAAGGTCATATGAAATATTTTATGGGGATTGATATAGGTAGCAGCGCTGCCAAAGGAGTGCTAATAGATGAAACAGGGGCTATAGTAAGCCGCGCGCTTCTGCCGAGCGGCCTTAATTTTAAGGAAAGTGCCGAGCGCCTAAAAGCCGAGCTCATAGCCGGCTACCCGCCGGCAAAAGAGAGCCAAATATTTATTTGCGCTACCGGGTATGGCCGTGCCCAGGCTGCCGCGCAAATGACCAAAACCGAAATTGCCTGCCATGCGCGGGCGGCCTGGGCTGAATTTCCGGCCGGCGGCACCGTGGTGGATATCGGCGGCCAGGATGCCAAGATAATCTCCTTGGGGCAAGACGGCAAAGTGCTTGATTTTAAAATGAATCGCTCCTGTGCCGCCGGCACTGGCTCATTTTTGGAAGAGCTTTCGCGCCGGGCCGGGCTGGATCTCGCCGCGCTGCCCCGCCTGGCCAGGGAGAGCCAAAATGATTTGCATTTAAACTCTTTTTGCACGGTATTTGCCGCATCGGAGCTCATCTCCCTGGCCAGGGAGGGGGCAAAAGTTCCCGATTTGGTAAAAGCCGCTTATAAAGCCGTGGTGGAGAGAGTGCGGGAACTTGCCCCCTTAAGGGCCCCGCTAATCTTTTCCGGCGGCGTCATCTTTTATCATCCTATGATAGGTGAGCTCTTAGCCGCCGGAAAAGATTACACTATTCTAAAAGATGCCCAATTTTGCGGGGCCCTCGGGGCAGCGCTCTTTGCACGCAGCGGGCAAAACCTATGACTATTTTTGCCGCTAAGAAGTGGCTCATTTTGTTAGGTGTAGGCGCTATCGACTTTGTTCTGGCTATAGTGCTTATGTTTTGCCTAAATGATTATAGCGGCTTATTACTATTTGTTTTTATTGTGGAAATTGTGGTGGCACTCGTCTTTGGCATTATTTTGCTGAACCGCTACGCTAAAGATTTTGTAGCCTATTATTTTGCGATAAAAAAAGGCGAAAATGTCACTTTTGCTGCGAGCGTAAAGGCACTTCTTTTTCTTTTGGGCTATTTTTTGGCTATGCCCGGCCCGCTCTCTTTTCTTTTGGGGCTGATTCTGCTGCTACCGCCTACGCGGGCCCAAATTGCCCGTTTTTTAACCGCACGTTACACCAGGGCCGAAGCGGTGATTATTGATGTCGCTTTAGGCGGTGATAGTGAGGAAGGAGAGCTCAAATGAGGCTCCTTTGCCGGCAATATCCAAGTAGCGGATGCTGCCCTGATTATCGCCGATAAGTTGCAAAGTGATGGAGAGCCCCAGGCCGGTGCCGCCCTTTTTGGTGGAGAAGAAGGGGTCAAAAATAGCGGCCCGCTCTTTTTCCGGCACACCGGAGCCTGTATCAGAAATAGTAATAAATACGCGATCTTCTTTGGAAATTGTTGCAATACTTATCAGCCCGCCGCCCGGCATGGCCTCCTTGCTGTTGCGCAAAATATTCAAAAGTGCCTGGCGGATTTGCCCGGGATCCACTTGGATAAAAGGCTTTTCGGCCAAAAGCTTTTGCTCCACGGTAATGTGGCTGTTTTGCAGCTCGGCACTATAAAATGAAATGGTTTCTTTAATAATTTCATGTATATCTGCTTTGACTTTTTCGGGCATGGGCAGGCGGGCCAAATCGAGATAACGCTCGGTGATTTCGGTGAGCAGGGTAACCTCTTTTTGGATGGAAGCCAGTAAGGCAGCGGCTTCTTCTTTATCGCCGTTTTCGCCGATTTCATCATTTAGAAGGTCGCTGTTTAAGGCAATGGAACTTAAAGGATTTCTTATTTCGTGCGCCACTTGCGCCGCCAGACGCCCCACCGTTGCCAGCCTTTCGTTTTCCAGCAAGCGCCGGCGCATGGTGTTGGTGGCCGAGACATCATCAATTAGCAAAATAGTTCCGTATAATTGCCCGGTTTCGGTGGTATAAGGAGAGATGACGATATTTAAAAAGCGTTTCGGAGCCTCCGGAAAGTTCAGAATCAGATTATCAACTTTTTGTAAATTCCGCGTTTTTATTACTGTTTTAAGCGCTAATTCCAATTCGCTGCGCCGGTCTAAATTGTGCCACCAGGGGAGTGATTTCAGCGGCTTTTCCTTTTCTTTATCGCCCAAAAGCAGAAGCTCCCTAGCTGTTTGATTGGCGGAGAGCAAAACACCTTCTTTATCTACCATGACCATGCCCAAGCGAATATTATTAGCCAGAGTTTCATGGTAAAGGCGCAAAAGAGCCAGTTCATGGCGCAGGCGCTGACTTTGCTCTTCGGCTGCCGAAAGGCGGTTTTTTAGGCCCTCGGCTTTTTCCGCTTCCGCTTGCTCTTTGTTTTGAAATTCTGCTAATTTATTGAAATTATACTTGTATTTTTTACTTAACCGCCAAAGGGGCAAAAGAATTAACAAAAAGAAAATATTGGTGCCGATGATGATAAAAAGGCGCTTTTTGCCATCTTGAGGAGTGAGTGCGGCCTCCGTAAACTGGGTATAGCGATTTTGCAAAAGCAAAAATCTGGCCGAAAGCTGGCGGATGCGCAAATGGGCGCGCATGGCCACTTTGTTATTTTCGCTGATGAGAGAGGGAAAATTATTTAAATCCTGCTCATTTGAGGAGATGATGCGCAGTATTTCTCCCAGGTTGGAGATATATTCATCAATGTGGTGAATTATTTGTTCATATTGCTCTTCAAGCTGATTTTGTCCGCGCGGAAAATATAGAACATCTCCTTGATAACTAGCTAATTTTTCTCGTACTTTTCCCCAGCGCTCCCCGATAGTATTGCTGGAATTGGCTAGGCGATTACTGAGTTCTCCCAGCTGCACAATGGCGGTATCTGTGTTGGTGTCGAAAAGTTGCAATTGGGCATTGATGTGGGTGCTGAAAATTAAATTATCCAGGTCATCTAATATTCTGCCGGCTTCAATGCTCTCTTCGAGGAGGGTAAGTCGGCGCGTTTCTTCAGCTCTTTCAAGTGGGGGTAATTCCGTAAGCAAGAGATTGGCTATAAGCCAGGCGATGAGCCAGGGAATAAAGAGAAGCAGTACAAATTGCTGGTGTTTCATCATATTAGCCCTTTTTCGGCTGTTTTGAGCCAGAAGGCAAATATATGAAACAAATTCTTGGACTATTTTGTCAAGATCTCACACATAAACTGGACAAAGCAGAATTTTATTGTAGAGTGGGAAATGTGTTTTTTATTTAAGGGAGGACACGATGTACGGATCACGGGTTCTGGCAATGGTTCTAGCAGGCGGTACAGGTACCAGGCTTATGCCTTTAACTAAGGATAGAGCTAAACCGGCTGTGCCCTTTGGCGGGCGCTATCGCCTCATTGATTTTGTACTCTCAAACCTGGTAAATAGCGGATTTTTCAAAATAAAAATCTTAACGCAATACAAGGCCGATTCCCTTATTACCCATATTAGCCGCGGCTGGCACCTCTCCACGCTCATCGGTGATTATATTGAAGTTTTGCCGGCGCAGCAGCGCACCGGTCTCAATTGGTATCAGGGCAGCGCCGATTCCCTCTACCAGAATTTAAATATTGTAACCGATGAAAACCCCGATTATGTGCTCATTTTCGGTGCCGACCATATTTACAAAATGGATGTGCGCTCCATGCTCGATTTTCACCGCCGCATGGCCGCCAACCTGACTGTGGCTGCTATCCCTGTGCCTACCAGCGAAGCCAGCGCTTTTGGTTGTATTCAGGTTGATGCCAACTGGCGGATGCTCGATTTTCAGGAAAAGCCGGAAAATCCGCCGGAAATTCCCGGCCGCCCCGGTTGGACGCTTGTCTCTATGGGAAATTACATCTTTACTACCCCGGCTTTGGTCAGAGCCATTGAGGCCGATGCCGCTCAAGAAGACAGTGCTCACGATTTCGGCAAATCCATCATCCCCAATATGTTCCGGGAGCAGCCGGTATATGTCTATGATTTTACACAAAATACTCAGCCAGGCATGGGCGAGACGGAGCGCGGTTACTGGCGCGATGTAGGGAGCCTGGAGTCCTATATGCAAGCCAATATGGATCTTATTGAAGTTTCGCCTATCTTCAATCTTTACAACCAAAGCTGGCCTATTCACACCTTCTACCGTCCTCTGCCGCCGGCCAAATTTGTCCACGACAATACCAAAGAAGGGCGCGTCGGTATGGCTACACAGTCGCTGGTCAGCGAGGGGTGCATTATTTCCGGCGGCAGTATTCACCGCTCGGTGCTCTCGCCTTGCGTGCGCATTAATTCTTATTCCGAAGTTAGAGAATCTATTCTCTTTGAAGGCGTAAATGTAGGCCGCCATGCGAAATTAAATCGCGTCATTGTGGAAAAGAATGTGCACATTCCGCCCAATACCGAAATCGGCTTTAATAGAGATGAAGATGCCCGCCGCTTCCATGTGAGCGACAGCGGCATTGTGGTGGTCACAAGAGACGCCCATTTTTAAGATTTAGGTACATTTTTCAGCTATTCTTAGTTTTATGACTTCCAAGACATCTTAATTTGTAGTATAAAAAGAGCGACTTTTGCCGTGAGGGTAATATGCGCTATAAGTCACTATTTTTATTTGCTTTTATTGGTGTTTGCAGCTTTACTGCCTGTGTGAGTCCGACGGCTACCCAAAAGGGAGTTTTGGTTTTAAAAGCCGGTTCCGATATCCCGGCCGATGCCGAGCGCACCGATTTACTCGGGAAAAATGCTCCGGCTGCCGGGCGCATCAATCTTATTGTTGACGGAGCTGATTTAAAGAGCGCTCTTAATACTGTAGCCCAGCTCGGTGGCATCAATATTTCCATCGACAAAGAAGTTTGGGGTGATAATATCCGTGCCCGTTTTCTTAATGTTCCCTGGGATTTAGCTCTGGCTTCACTTTTGCAATCGCATAATTTGGCTCTTAAAAAAGTCGGTTCTGTTTACCGTGTTGGGCCGCGCGATAAACTCTCTTTGGAGCGCGATAACAATTCCATGGAAGGCGTTGGCAAAGAGAATATCAAGACCAATTTTATTAAACTCAGCAAAACTCCTGCCGCTGAGGTGGCTCCGGTAGTTAAAGAACTTTTGCTCTCCCCTTGGGGCGTGGTTATACCTTATCCGCCGGCCAATTTGCTCATTATCCGCGATGATGACCGGGTGGTAAACCGCATTAAAGATTTTGTGCAAAAACTGGAAGAAAACCAAGCTTCTTCCGCTGCATCCGATGACGGATTGCTCTCTCTGGATTCTTTTGACGTACCATGAAATTATCTTTACATTCTACCTTCTTAGTTCTTGTAGCCGGCACCTTTTTTCTTGCTGCCTGCGCCAAAACGGCAACGCTACCTAAAAATGCTTCGGCCGAAGAATACTTCAAAGCGGCTACTACCGATATGGAGCGCCGTCTTTATCCGGAAGCGGCCGGCGGCTTTGAAAATGTGCGCATAAAATATCCTTATTCACCACTTGCGCCACTTGCTACTTTGCGGGTTGGTGATTGCCGCCTGAAAAACGGTGATCACTTGGAAGCTGTTGAGGCGTATCGCCTCTTTTTGCAATTATATCCGCGCCATGCCGAGGTGCCTTATGCCACTTATCGCATCGGTGAGTGCCATTTGGCGCGCGCTTCTAAAGATTATTTCTTTATGCCCCCGGCTTATGAAAAGGATTTGGCGCCTGTTAAGCAAAGCGTGAGCATTTTGCAAGATTTTTTAAAGCGCTATAGTGCTTCTACTTATGTAGAAGAGGCACGGCGTCTTTTGGAAGAAGGGCAGGGGCGCTTGGTACAGCATGAGCTCTATGTGGCTGAATTTAATTACAAACGCAAACAATATAATGCCGCCTTTAATCGAGCTATGGGGCTTATTGATGCTTATCCGGAACATAAAGCACATAGCGCAGCTTATCTTCTGGCTGCAAAATCGGCGCTCGGAATGGATAATTTTTCGGTGGCTCGTTCTATTGCCGGGTTGATTATTAAAGATTACCCAGAAAGCAAAGAAGCTAAAAAAGCCGCAAAATTATTGGAAAAAATTTCGCGTGGCGAAAAGCGCTTCCAAAAAAAGCAAGAAAAAGAAGCGCAGAAAAAAGGTACTTTAAAAGAGGCCAAAAACGTGGCTGATGATCCAGCTTTGAGCGCCGAAGAAACTTCCGACAGCTCCTCAGAAATTTCGGCAGAGTGAATAATGAATAGTGATTTTAAGTGTCTTTGGAGCGAAAAAGCGCTGCTTTTTGATGGCGCCATGGGCACGGAACTTTACAAAAGACACCAGTTTTTAAATGTTTGTTATGAAGAGCTTAATTTCAAGAATCCCGCTTTGGTGGAAGCGATTCACCGGGAATATCTGGCAGCCGGCGCGCAGGTCTTAACCACTAACAGCTTTGGTGCCAACAAGCTAAAACTGGCCGCCAATTTTTTAGCCGATAAAACTTATGAAATAAATTTTAGAGCAGCGGAACTGGCGCGCCAAGTAGCGGGCCGCGAACACTTTGTTGCCGGCTCCGTAGGGCCGGCGCAAGCTGCCTCCGGAAGGCCAATAACCAGCGAGGAATTAACTGATATTTTTAAAGAATCCATTAAAGGCCTCATGGATGGCGGCGCCGATTTTATCATCTTTGAGACTTTTACCAAAAGAAGCGAAATTTTGGCGGCAGCCAGAGCGGCCACTGCTTTGGGAGCACCATATATTCCTTCTATGGCTTTAACCGAAAGCGGTTGCTCGCGGGCCGGAGAAACCATAGAGCAATTTTTTGCTTCCTGGCCGCAGGATATAGCCGCGCCGCTCATGTTGGGGCTAAATTGCGGCCTGGGCCCAAAAGATATGCTAAAGCAGCTGGAAAAACTTTTGCCCATAGCCGGCGCCCTCCCGGTACTAGCGGAGCCCAATAGCGGGACGCCGCAGCTCATAAACGACCGCTTAATCTCCCTTACCAGCCCGGAATATCTGGCTACTTATGCCGGTCACATGTTGCAAATGGGAGTAAAAGCCATCGGCGGTTGTTGCGGCGTCTCGCCTGAGCATATCAAAGAATTGGCTCAAAGTTTAAAGACGCGCCAGGTAAAAAGCATTTCCGTGCTCCCGCCGGCGGCCGCGCCGGCAGCGGCTGAGCCGCTGCCTCTCCCCCAACGCAGCGCTTTTGCCGCTAAACTGGCCCGTGGCGAGTGGGTCTCCAGTGTGGAAATTACCCCGCCAACAGGTTGTGATTTAAGTAAATTTTTAGAAAAAGCCGCTCTTTGCCGGGAGGCGGGGATAGATGTTATTAATATTCCCGACGGGCCACGGGCCAGTGCCCGCTGCTCACCTCTGGTGAGCGCGATTAGCGTGCAAAAGGCGCTGGGGCAGGAGGTCGTCCTGCATCTGGCCTGCCGCGATCGCAACATTATTGGTATGCAGTCCGACCTCCTGGGCGCGGCCGCCGCGGGTCTTGGCAATATTCTGATAATTACCGGCGATCCGCCGAAAGCGGGCAATTATCCCTTTTCTTCGGCGGTATTTGACATAGATTCTATTGGGCTCATCGCTATTGCCGCCCGTCTGAACCGGGGCATTGATATCGGCGGCGCCGCTATTAAGCCGCCTACTGCCTTCGCTATAGGCTGCGGCGCCGATCCTAACCACCTGGACCGGGCGCGGGAGATTGCCCGCTTAAAAGAAAAAATTGCCGCCGGTGCCGATTATGTGGTGACTCAGCCCATTTTTGACCCCAAAGTGCTGGCCGATTTTCTTAATGCTGCCGGGCCGCTCGGTGTGCCGGTGATTGCCGGTGTCTGGCCGCTGATGAATGCCAAAAATGCGGAATTTATGAATAATGAGGTGCCGGGAGTTTCGGTGCCGGAAGCTATAATCGAGCGTATGCGGGCGGCTAAGAGTAAAGAGGAAGCTCACGCTATAGGGGCTGATATTGCCGTAGAAATCATTGGTGAGATTCGCCATTTAGTGCAAGGAGTGCAAGTGAGCGCGCCGCTTGGCAATACCAAAATGGCCATAGAGGTAATAAAGCGCTCCTCTGTAGGATAACTAAGTAAATTAAAAGATAAATTAAAGAGGATTAAATATGTCAAAAGATGCTGTTGTTTTGCTTTCCGGTGGCCTTGATTCCACCACCGTGGCCGCCATGGCTCTGGCTGAGGGGTACACATTACATGCTCTCTCTTTCCAATATGGTCAGCGCCATCAAGCCGAACTTACCGCCTGCCGCCGCGTAGCCACTGCCCTGGGGATAAAAGATCACCGCATTGCGCAAATCGATCTCCGCCTCTTTGGCGGCTCGGCTTTAACAGCCGATATTGCCGTGCCTAAAGACAGAGAACCGGTTCAGGATATTCCCATTACTTATGTGCCGGGGCGCAATACAATATTTCTCTCTTATGCTCTGGCTTTTGCTGAAGTCACGGGTTCCGAAGCTATATTTATCGGTGTAAATTCCGTTGATTACAGCGGTTATCCCGATTGCCGCCCGGAATATATTGCCGCTTTCCAAAAAGTGGCTGATTTGGCCACCCGCCACACTGTTACCGGCCATCCTTTGCAAATAAAGGCGCCTATTCAGTATATGAATAAAGGGGAAATTATCAAAACCGGCCTGGCACTCGGAGTTGATTACAGCATGACCATAACTTGCTATGATGCCGATGGCGAGGGCCGGGCTTGCGGCCGCTGTGATTCCTGCAAACTGCGCTTGGCCGGCTTTGCGGCTAACGGCATAAAAGACCCGGCGCCATACCGCTAGGCTTTAAGTCAGTGGCCTTTGGTGTTCGCAGGCTTGGCGCCCAAATTTTTGGGGCTCAATATGCTTGAAGCGCTGCGCGCTTTTTGGGGACCTCACCTCCTAACTTATTGGATTTTTATGAAAATCGCCCCTCTCCCAAGCGGCGAGGGGCTCCGCTCATTGAAAGCTAAAACTTATTAGCTGTTATTTTGTCCTCTCCCCACAGTGTGGAGGGGAGATATGCTTGAATTCTGCCTGAGTGTTTCATGTGAAACAAGTTGGCTTATTGCCCGGCGCCTACTTTGAAAAAATTATGGGCACACGGAAAGTATGCCGGTGGAGTTGATACATAAAGGCCCGCTGGTGCCGCTTGCGGGTAAACTTTCGGGAGCTATACGCACATTCAGCAGGTAATCAACTTCTTTTGAACCTTCTGGTTGCCCTTCATCAGTATCAATTTGCATGGAACCCAGACGTTTTATATCCGGTATATAAGTGCCATTGGCGTTTTGCAGTACACTGACCTGTAGAAGAGAGCTACCAGCAATTTTAACATAAACTTTTATAATTTTTTTATTATCTTCGTAGCTTCCTTTAACATAAAAGCGTGTTTTATAATATTTTTCTCTAAATTTTCGGCCATCCAGCTGGGTAAAACGGGCTATAACATGATCACTGGAGAAATTATTAATATCTTGAGGAACTTGATATTCTCCGCCTTGAACAAACAGAGTGCCCATTCTATTTTTGCCCTCATTATCGCGGTAAGTTATAAGCAATAAAAAACCGGCATAAGCAGGATTAGGATCATTTCCGGGCTTGACTGTAAGTGTTCCTAGTTCATACCAGCCTGAATCCGTAATGACTTGCCTGGACAAGCTATCCGCCGTACCAGCTTTGCCGGCGCTATCGGCACTTTGGGCATGACCAGCTTCGGCGGCCTGGATGGCAAAAGGCACGGAGGAAACGGCAATGCGCGGAGTCATTTCGTCATCGTCACCAACTTTGATGCCCAGTTCGATTTTGTCGGCGGCGACAATTTTATTTTTGTCGACACCGTCTATTGTGAAGTTGTAAAAGCCGTTTTCCACGGTAATATTTTTAGTAACCGCTTTAATAACTTCGCTGTTACCATCATAAAGAGTGGCCACAATTTTAACCTGTCCGTTCATTAATTCGCCATCTTCCCAGAGCAGGCCGTGGTGGGTAAAGCTCATGGGGACGGCGGCCATGGCCGATGAAGCTGCCAGCAGAAAGCCAAGAGTGGTAAGTGTCGTTAATAATTTTTTGCTCTTCATTTTCTTCTCCTTTTAGCTCTACTTCCAAGAGCCATCGTTTACCTTAACTTCATGGGTGGAATCTTGAGCGCTGCCAGCCATGGAACCGCCTAAAACCTGCACTTTATAACGGTTGCTGCTGGCTTTGCCGGCAATATTGGTTAGAGTTGCTCCAGCCGGTAATTTTATTGGTGTTTCAGTAACAATTTCAGTGTTTTCCCGGCAAATATTCCCTTCACAGACTAGACCTTCGGCGCATTTATTTTGCTCATCGCAAGCTTCGCCTTTACCTCGCGGGTTGCTTGCTTTTAGGACACACTTCTTGTTTTGGCAGGTATAGTTGTCTTGGCAATCAGTATCGTTTTTGCAAGGTTTTTGGCAAATGCCGTCCAGGCATTCAAGGCCGCTTTCGCAGAGTATTTTAAGATCGCAGCTTTCGCCGTTTTTGCTCCTTGGTGTGGTATTTTTTACGCAGCGCTCATCTAGGCAGGAGGAATCATTAGGACAATCGCTGTTATCTTGGCAAACTTTTCGGCAAATGCCGTTTTCGCATAATAGGCCGGGCATACAGTCATGCTCGGCATCGCACTGGTCACCCAGTTGCCCGGTATTGCTTGGAGGCACAGGCTTATCCGGGCAACCAGTAAGCATGGTTAGAGCAACAATGGAGGGAGCAAGAATCAGGCGGGGGAAGAGTTTCATTCTGCACCTCAAACTTGGTAAGGCGAACCGATTTTCGCGCTTAGGTCTTTTCAAGACCTAATATACAGGCTAGCCTGTAAAATTTGAAAAAATTTGCGCAATGTCTTCGGAGGAAACTCTGTGAAGATGGCGGGTTACAATAAGCGATAACGCATTTTATTGAGCTGAGCTCTGGCGGCCGGCGACCAGGTAGTGCTGCTATTGGCTACCGGCGACATGACATAAGAAGAAGCATAATCATCGTGCTCAACATAAAAAAGATGCGCCAGTTCATGTTGCAAAGTGGAAACAAGCCGCGTCGAATTTAAGAGCGATTCAGTGGAAAGCGCTATAATTACAAGGTTTTTTTGTGGATAGGCCAGGCCGGCGACATCCAGCCACTCATGATCGCTCTTAATGGCTTGCGGATTTCCGGAAAGTATTACCGTAAAATGGCCGGGGCGCTTAGGCGATATTTTGTGCTCTTCACCTATGGGGAGAGGGTGCACTTTAAAGGAATCTATAGTGAAATTTATGCCGGCGGCTTGAAATTGCTCAAAACTTTCGCTAACAGCGGCTAAAATAACCTCCTGTTGTGAAAAGGCGCTATCACTTATTATATCAACTTTAATGTTCACCGGCTTATACGGATTGGCCCAGAGAGAGGCAACTTTGCTGCTGACTATGGCTGAATAGCGTCCGCCGGCCATAAAAGTATCCAGTGTATAAAGGAGCAAGAGCAAAAGCCCAAAAAAGAAAGTGTGTTGCATTAGCCTTTTCATGATCTACTCCAATGTAGGTCTAAATGCCACTTTTCAGCTTATACAACTACAAGAATATAGCAAATAAATAGCGATTTTTTTATAAAGTAGTTGAAAATTACCCTGTTTTTTGTCAGATAGCAAAGGACATTTGGCAATTGGCTGCTTTATGATAAGTGGAAGTGTGTCAACATGAAAATTATAAAAAAGGCACCTCATATTTTACTTTTTTGCTGCTCTTTCCTGCTGCTCACATCTTGCGGCGGCACCACCTTGGCCCAGCATCATGCTAATGTTTATCGGGCCATGGAAAGAGAAGATTGGCCGGGTGCCAAAATCTATGTCGAAAACAATAAAAAAAGCATGTACGATAAGCAAAATGCCAAATTGCTTTATCAACTGGATAAAGGCTATTTTGCCCAGCATTCCGGCGAACATCAAGAGGCCGCCGCAAATTATGAAAAAGCAGTGGAAATAATAGATGATTTATGGACTAAATCCATCCGCAAAGAAATTGGTGCAGCCACGCGCGGCGAGAAGGTCAAAGACTATGCCGGGACAGATTATGAAAAAGTACTCGCCCATATATATGCGGCTATAAATTACGCTCTGGCCGGCGATTTGGAAAACGCCCGCGTGGAAGCCAGGGCTGTGAGCGACCGTTTGCAACAATACAATGATCATGCCGGCAAGAAAAATACCTATAAAGACGATGCTTTTGCCCGTTGGTTCAGCGGCTGGCTTTTGGAGTCCGAGGGCGATGAACAGGCCTTTAATGATGCCAAAATAGATTATGAAACTGCCTATGAAATTTATAGCGCCTCCGCCTATAGCGATATTTATCAGAGAACCGTCCCTGCTTTTGTAACAGAAGATTTGCTTAGAGCGGCCTCTTATGCCGGTATAGAAGATACTATAAAAAAAATAGTTAAAAAAAATTCAAAAGTTAAGTATCTACCGGCCAATGAATTTAAACAAAAAGGGCAAATTCTTTTTATCCACCAGGTGGGAATGGCGCCAGAAAAAGAAGAGACGGTAGAAACCACCTCGGTGGCCAGAGAAATTTTGCGCGCCGCCGTAAATGACATGGAAGCCGATGGGGAAAATCAAAATTCAATGCGGCAATCGGGCCTTAGTGGCAGTTCTTTTTTAAGCGGCGCTTTTGGGGCGGCTGTCGGGCAGGCCACTATTGCCTATCCGGTGCTCGTTAATAAGCCATATTCGCTGGTTGGCTCGGAAATTGCAGCTGATGGCCAGGTGGCGGAAACTGTCTTAGTGGAGGATATCGAAGCTCTGGCTCACAAAATTTACGCCGAAGAATTGCCCAGGATTAAGCGCCGGGCCATGACCCGCACGGTTATAAAAAATATTATGGCCGGTATCGCGGCTTATGCCAGTAAATCCATTTTGATTAAGGCCCTTAACTTGAATACTAAGCCCACGGTGGCCGATTTTGCGCTTGGTTATGCTCTGGCCGACAGGGGTTATTACCATGCCGATATTCGCAGCTGGTTTGTTTTGCCCGCTAAATTAAGAGCCGCTAAATTATATCTTGATCCGGGTACTTACACGCTAACGGTGAATTATAAAAACCACAGCGGCGCGGTTGTTAAAACCAAAACTTTTGCCGATATTAAGGTAAAAGCCGGGCAGTATATTGTGCTTAGCGACAGAACAGTAAATTAAATTATCTCTTCGGCTTTTTTGGTTTCTTCGGCTTTTTCGGCCTGGAGCTCTTGATAATAATAAATAGCTAAAATTTTTTGGGTTTCCGGCCGGCATAAAGCAAGCGCACTGCGACGCACGCCCACTATCCAGAGCGGATTTTCGTCTGCATCACATAGAAGTAATTTTTGTGCCCGCTCAGCCGGGGGAATTTTGGCATCGGAGAGTATTTTATTTACTTTAACCGGCTTTTTATGGCCCAGTACGGGCAGCGCCAGATTAGCTGGTAAAAGGTCGATTTTAAGTGGCCAGGTGATTTCCTCTGCGGCCACATATATTAAATTGGCATCACTGGGCGGATTGCTTTTTATTTCTTCCGGCGTAACTTCTTTAATAATAAGCTTGGCATTAGGTAGATTATAGCTGCCTGGACCCGGAAGCTTTAGTGTGTTCTGCTGCTTTTGCTCTTCGAATAATTCAGCGATTTTACTAGCTATTTCGCGGCGCTCGGCCAGAATCAGCCGGCCGGAGCTTACGGCCAAAACCATATTATCCGCCAGCCACAAGAGGGCGCTTTTAGCGGTAGCCGCTTTAATAAACTCTGCCACTTGCTCAAAGGAAGGCTGGTAATAATGATTAAGAACTTTTTGAATAGCCAGGCGGGCTACCCGCCTTTGCATGGCCAAATGGAGCTTTTGAAAGTCACATTGGCTTAAAGTTAGGGGATTATAATTTTGAGCCAGCCGATTAAAGGCCGCCTCGGCCTCTTTGGCCATATAATCTTCTTCGGCGGCAATAATTTGCCCGGAGCGCACCAGCATAGGTCTTACATCGCGGCCGGCAAATTCCGCCCAGAGGGGCAGTAGTTTTAGTCTAAAGCGATTCCTTAAATAATCCAAATGGTTATTTGAAGAGTCACGCACCGGTGAGACCCCTTTGGCGCGGCAATATTCTTCAATTTCTTCGCGGCGCATGGCAAGTAACGGGCGGATAAAGTGCCCTCTTTTGGGGGGAATACCGGAAAGGCCCAAGGGGCCGCTGCCGCGCGTTAAATTGATTAAGAGTGTTTCGGCTACATCGTCGGCTTGATGAGCAATAGCCACCAGGTCAAAACCCTCTTTTTTAAATATAGAATCTATTAATTTGTAACGTAAATCGCGGGCGCGCTCCTGGAGAGCCGGCCCATGCTGCATATTTAGCTTGCCGGTGTAAAACTCGGCGCCATGCTGTTTGGCCAAATCAGCTACAAATAATGTTTCGCTTGGGGATTCCGGGCGGAGACCATGATCGACATAAATAGCTGCCAGGCGCTTTATAGCCAGTTTTTGGCGCAAGGCCGAGAAAAGGAGGAAAAGAGCACAAGAATCTGGCCCCCCGCTGACAGCTACTAATACAGAGCTGCCCGGGGGAACCAGTTCATGGCTGGCTATAAAGTCTCTAGCCCGCTCTTCAAAGGACGCTGCCACTACTCCTCGGCGGCTTTCTTTTTGAGCGAAGCTATGATTCTGGATTTGGCGGTAATGGGTTTTAATTGCCCCCGCATCTCCAGAGCGCGGCGCTCGATAGCTCTGATCTGGGCGACAGCTTCTGCCGGCATCCCGGGTAGCTCGTCCATCATGGTCAGTTCAGCGCTACCGTCTAGCGTGGTTCCGCTGCGCATGCGTACAACATGCTCTTCTTGTGGCTCCAGCATTAAGAGTTCGTCACTATCTTTTTTGACTTTCGTCCTAGTGCGAACTTTAGTGCTGGTGGCCGTCTGCACTGTTTGTCTCGTCATGACAAATATTCCTCCCGCCGGCCGCTTTCTGAGAACAGACTCAAAAGTCCGGCTCCGGATACTTTCGCATATTATCACAAAATAGCAATTTTTTGGCACTACTCTTTGTGATTTCTTATAAAATATCTTAAGTTGCATTAGCTTATTGCCAACCGGCAAGTGGTGCTTACTATTAGGGGGCCATGGACGGACTAAAAGCAGTCAGCCCGGTTAAGGGAGGAAAAAATGGCACAGGATTATTATAAAACACTTGGCGTGGAAAAAAATGCCAGCGCCGATGAGATTAAAAAAGCCTATAGAAAACTGGCAATGAAATACCACCCCGACCGCGTGCCGGAGGCTAAAAAAGCCGAAGCGGAAGCCAAATTTAAGGAAATCAGCGAGGCTTATGCCGTGCTCTCCGATGATAAAAAGCGCCAGCAATATGATACCTTCGGCTCCGATAACTTTAGCCAGCACTTTAGCCAGCAGGATATCTTTAACAATGCTGATTTCAGCTTCTTGGGTGACCTTTTTGGCGGCGGCGGCAGTGATATTTTTAGCCGCCTTTTCGGCGGTATGGGCGGCTCCGGCCGGCGGGTAAATATCAATTTTGGTGGCGGAGGCGGCGATATATTCAGCTCCTTTAGTGGCGGCGGTTTTGGCTCTTCGGGGCGGGGAAACGCCGCCGGCTTTGGTCAGGAAGGGCGCAGTCAAAACAGTGCCACTACCGCCACTTTGGCTATCTCTTTTGAAGAGGCCGCTTTAGGCGCCGAAAAGTCTCTCACCATAAAAGATACGGCCGGCGGGCAAAGAACCATCAAAGTAAAAATCCCAGCCGGTATCGAAAGCGGGCAAAAGCTCAGAGTAAAAGGCAGCGGCGGGCGGCCGGATATGTATTTGGAAATAAATGTGCAAAAAAGCCCGATTTTTACCCGCGAGGGCAATAATGTCCATGTGCAAGTTAGAGCCTCTATTTGGGATCTTATCCTTGGCGGCGGAGTGGAAGTGCCGCTCATTGGCGCTCCGGGGCGGCGTATCAAGATAAAAGCCGGTACTCAGCCGGGTACGGTAATGCGCCTCGCCGGGCTGGGGATTGCGCCCAAGAGCGCGAGCCCCGGCGATTTGCTCGTGACTATAGAGGCGGCTATCCCGCCGCTTAGTGCGGAGCAAACGGAACTTTGTAAGAAGATAAGGGATAATAATTAAATTTTTTCAAGCAGATCCTCCATGTCGCAGCCTAACGCCAGGGAAAGTTTATAAATCGTCTGCGCCTGAGCTTTGTCGATGTCGTTTACTCTCTGCTCATAAAGCTGGATGGAGTGCAGCCCCACTCCCGATGCAGCCGATAGTTCCGACTGGGAAAAGCCCCTGTTTGGGCGGATATTTTTCAAATTCGTGCTGATAGAGCGCTCCGCAATTTTTTTATCCATCGCCTCGATAAAAGCGGTTATGTCCATTTCGTGATAGACGCTATACATTTTTATTATCTCGGAAAGCGGAACTTTGCCGAAAATTGCCTTAAAACTCTTTGCCGCCTGCCACTGATACTGCGCCAAAGCCTAGCCTGCCCAGTATTCAGGCGATCGGTTTGGCGAGAACACAGCTTCCGGAAGCTTACGGCCCGGATCGACCTTTTCAACAATGGAGCGAACAAGTTCAATTCCCGATTTTCCGGCGATAACCGAAGGGTTTCCACGGCCGAATTTGTCGCTTATGCCGGACACAATAAAGAGCTCGGCAAATTCATCTGGTTTGAAGCCGCAGCTATTTAGCGCATAATCAAAAGCGATTGCCAGCGAGCTTTCTGCACTACCCAAATAAAGTTCACTGTATGCGCGGATCGCCATTTTTCATGCCCTCCCGGATAATATCCATCACAAAAATACTTTTAGCTACTACTAAATGACGAAGTTCATTTTTATAAGCCGCGCGCGCCTTGGCATACGCGCCGTGTATTTCTGGTAGTAAGTTTCGCACCTTACTGTTTCAGTACCGGCAAAAGTTAGCTGGCCGAAGGCTTTATCCGAAACGAGGGCATACTGAATGCCGAGTTTTCCCAGGCGCATCGCTTTTTCCAGGCTTGCCAGCGGCAGAGTGTTGTTGATGAAGTCTCTGGCAAAAGAAAAATAGGAGTCGTCTGCGCGGTAGCCAACGATTACATCAAAAGGAGCGGTATCAATAGCGAAGTTGTTTACAAGATATTCCTTGGCCGCCGCCGCAATTGCGTTTTCCAGCGAAAAATTCTGTTTTGCAGCAAGATGGCTAGCCAATTCAGAACATTGTAACATTTGTCCTGCATATCGAGCACTTTAAGCCCGCTTTTTCTTAAACTGTATTTATTGACGAAACCATTGCTGTTTTCTCTGGAGGCCCACTCTTTGGCAACTTCGATCTCCTTGGTGCAGTAGAATCCCTGCCCGTAGTCGTTGTGTTTTTTCCCGGCTGCAAGAGTTGGTTTCTCAATGATTTTCGTTGAACCATGGATAAAATCATAATGCGGCTCCAATTTTGTATCACCATAATGATACAATTTTTTGTATCATTGTGGTGATATTTTTGTCAAACATGGATGCGGATTAGAGGATATAACAATGTGTGCACTTGTTTTTTGCTGGTGCAAAAGCAGCAAAAAACAAATATTTGCGGGAAAAATGCAAACTCTATCACATAATATGTCTTTTTAGTTGACTCAAAAAAAAAAAAAATAGACTAATTTATGTTAGATTGTATCAAAACGTCTAACACTGGCATATTTAAGCCTTTAAACAGGCCGAGGAGGGCAAGATGAGGCGGACAATCTTAGTAATGGGTGTCTTACTCTTACCGTTTTTGTTGAGCAGCTGTTCCGATAAACCGGAACAGAATGTGCCGCGTACAAGAGGAGTTAGCGAAGCATGTGACGACACCAAAAATCTCTGTGTGGCCGGGCTATATTGCGACAACGGCAAATGCCGCGAAATGTGCAACGAAAATGTTCCCTGCGGCAGTAATGAAAAATGCGTTGATAATCGCTGTTTGCCTTGGAGCAATCCTGGTAGCAACACCGATGAGCCGGGCAGTAACACTGATAATCCCGGTAGTAACACCGATGAGCCGGGCAGCAATACCGATCTTCCAGGCACGCAATCACTGGGCGATAATTGCGATGCGCAAAATAAATGTGCTTCCGGCCTCTCCTGCCTTGGCGGCACTTGTCACCAAAACTGCCAAGATAGCGCAGAATGCCAAACAGGCGAAGAGTGTAGAAACAGTATGTGCCAATTGCCACAAATAGCCGGGGAAACAAACAAAGTAGCTCTGCCGGCCGGCGGCGGGCTCACTAATATGTCGGGAAAAGCCAGTGATGGCCGTTACAAAGTGCAAATTTTAGGCGGCTCCATTGCCGGTAGGTCTAAAGACAATAACAAATCAGTGCAACTTAACGATGGCGCCTGGAAATAGAGCGCAAAGGAGAAAGCTATGAAAAAGAGTGTATTAACAGGTCTCACAGCTCTAGGGCTCTTGCTTGGAAGTAGTACCTTGGCCAGTGCCGCCGTGCCACTTTCCTTTACTCATCACGGCCTGCTTTGGGACGGCGATGAGCTGATGAATGGCCAGGTAAATATTACCGCCACCATTTACAAGAGCAAGAGTGCTTCTGCCGTGGCTATTAAGGAAGTTACCAAACAGGTTACTGTGGAAAATGGATTTTATAACCTCACCATAGACGATATTGATCCGGAAGCCATTATTGCCGCCGATGGCAAAATGGAGCTCGGCATTAAAGTTGGTGATGGTAATGAAATGACGCCGCGCATAGCTATCTCCTCAGTGCCGTTTGCTATTTTGGCTGCTCATGCCGATAGTGCAAGTACAGCCACTACAGCCGAGACAGCCGGGGGGTTAATTTGTGACCGTTGTGTTGGTGAAGAATTACTTTCTGCCGAACTCGCACAACAATTGGCTAATAGTGGTAATACCAGTGGTGACTTAGTGGTTGCTAATAATTCCATTACTACTGAGATGATTCAAAATGGTGCTGTCACCAAGGACAAAGTAAACTTCAATTATGCCGGCTCCAGCAGCAAAGGTGGTTCGGCTACCAGCGCTGTTAAATTAGATACTGCTACCGCTGGTACTGCGGCAAAGCCTGTTTATTTTACAGGTGGTAAACCGGAAGTTGTCACCAGCATTGATAGCAGCTTAATCTCTGGTATTAAGCCAGCGAATTTGGATAAAACAGCAATGCTTGACTACCTCTATCCTGTTGGTTCTATTTATATTTCTGTCTCTTCTAACAATCCGAGCACCCATCTTGGTGGAACGTGGGAACAAATAAAGGATAGATTTATGCTGGCTGCCGGTACAACATACGCTGCTGGAAGTACTGGTGGCAGTGCTACTGTCAGTCATACTCATACCGTAACTGGTACTAATTCCGCAGTAACACTCACTTCAAGTCATATTCCTCAGCATACTCATACTTTTTCAGGAACTGCCGCTACTATAACCGTAACCGGTGGTAGCCATTCACATACTATATTTGCAAACACTAATGGCAGTCCTGACGGACAGGGTGATCATAATGCCAGTACCGGTCCGAATCGCTACTGGAATGGAGCTAAGGTACAAAACCAAAATGGTAGTGTATATTCAAATCCTTATAGTGGTAGTAATACTTCTAACACCAAACCTCTAACAGATGTTTCAGGTTCTTTGTCTCTGTCAGGTTCTTATACTCCCAAAGGAACACTTTCCTCTTACGGTTCCGCTTCACCAAGTTCTCATACCCACACTTTTTCAGGCACTGCAGCTTCAACAAGTGTTAGCAATATGCCGCCGTACCTCGTCGTTTATGTCTGGAAACGCACCAAGTAATATTTAGCAATACAGTTAGTGTCCAAATGCTATGGTAGCCTCACCACGAAAAATACTTGTAAATTCAGGCATATTTCCCTTTCACACTGTGGGAGGGGACAAAACAACAGCTGATAAGTTTTATGTTCCAATAAGTGGAGCCCCTCGCTGCTTGGGAGAATGGCGATTTTATTAAGAAATTCACTAAGTTAGGAGGTGGGCCTGCGCAGCGCTCTCGGCATGTCGAGCCAAAAAATTTGGGCGAACCACCAGCGAAAACAGGAGGACTAACTGTCTCACCACTGTGTCACCTGACACACTTTGGCACACTTTTGACACACCTGACACACTTTTGACACACTTTGTTAAAACCACACAAAATGCGTTAAAGACTCATAATTACAACTGGTTATATGCTTTTTGAAGTTTGGCACGCAATTTGCATTCAGATTGGCCGGCCAGACTATCTGGCAAAAAGGAGCTATTTATGCGCATTCGAGTTACTAATGATGTCATCTTTCGTGCCCTCTTTGGCAACCCGGCCCACAAAGAGGTTCTCCTGGCCCTTATCAATGCTGTTTTTGACGACAGCGGCTCGGAACTCATTAAAAGTATCGAGATTATCTCGCCTTATAACCTGCCGGAGGTCTATAGCGACAAAGAGAGCATTTGCGATATCAAAGCCATAAGTGAAAGCGGAAAGATTATCGACATCGAAATGCAGGTTTTGCGAAGGGCCGATTATATCGACCGCTCCCTTTATTACTGCGCCCATAATTTAAGCTCGCAGCTTAAAAGAAGCGAATCTTATAGCGAACTGCACCAGGTAATCTGCATCAGCATTTTGGATTTTGACCTCTTCCCCGACGATGAAGAGCCGCACCACACCGCCCAGATGGTGGACCGCATAACCGGCGAGCCCCTAAGTGAAAAGATGACTATTCACTTTCTGGAGCTCCAAAAAGCGGAAAAATATGCTAATATTACGGCCGAACTTGCCGCCTGGGTGCGCTTTTTTGCTCATGCGCACGAGGAGGATTACATGGAGAGCGCGGTTTCGGCCATCGGTGAGGCCCATAGCTTTTACCTTGAACTACTGAACAACACCAAGCTGGTGGGAATTGCTGCCGATCGTGAACGGGCCTATCGTGACTGGATATCGCTGATTAAGAATAAGGAAAAGGATGATAAGAGAATAGCCGAAGCTAAGCAGGAAATTGCCAAAGATAAGCGGGAAATAGCCAAAGATAAGCAGGAAATAGCTGAAGCCAAGAAAGAAATAACTGAAGCCAAGGAAGAAATAGCTGAAGCTAAGGAAGAAATAGCCGAAGCTAAGGAAGAAATAGCCGAAGCCGAGCAGAAAATAGCCAAGGATAAGCAGGAGATAGCCAAGGACAAGAAAGAACTGGACTTAATTCGTATTCAGCTTGGGCAGGGACAAGCTGAATTGAAAAATCAAAAACAGCTTGTTTACGATCAAGGAAAACATGAGAAAGCCGTGACTCTGGCCAAAAAATTCATGGCTCTAGGCCACAGTAAAGAAGAAGCCGCGAAATTTGCGGAAATTGATGTGAAATTGCTTGATTAGTCAGTAATAATTGCCCAGCGGTGCCTAGCTTAAGAATAGCGCGATTCGCCAGCCTGCGGCGCCCTTACCCCACGAAAAATGGAAATTATAGCCGCGCACCCTCTCTGTTTTTACAAATAGAGAGAGTCTATTTGATTGAATTTATATGATTTTGCGGAGCTGCCCAGCAAGCTGAATCCGGGCGGTGTTCTGACCCCCAAAATTTGGACACCTTAACTTGAGGTGCAAAAATGCTAAGTCAGTATATGAAAGAGTTGCGGGAAGAGATTCTAAAAGAGTATGAATTAGGAGTTTATGGTTACCGGTTGCTAGCGAAGCGGTACGGACTAAAGCGAGATACCGTCAGGGATTGGGTTAGAGCAGCTCGCAAAAAAGGAAACACAGTGGGAAAGCCAAAAGCAAAACTTAACAGGGAAAAGCCTAAAGATATAAAGCAAATGACTCGTGAAGAGCTTGAAGAAGAGCTTGATCTATCCAGGCATGCTGCTGACTTTTGGGAGTTTTACGCCAAGGAGCTACTTGAACAAATAAAAGAAGAAAGTAAAAAAAAGTGCAATTGGAACTCTCGACAAATACTGTCAACAAAAGAAAGTAAGCGTCAATAAGATGTGTAAGGCTGTTAAAATTCCTCGTTCATCTTTTTATTACAACCGGATGTCGACAGCGCATCGGGAAGCCAAGGATAAAGAAGTTCTGGAAGCAGTAATGCAACTTAATCCGTTGGAAATAAAAAAGGCTGGAGCGAAGCATAAAGCGCAAATTTTGAAGAAACAAGGCAAAGTAGTGAATCATAAGCGGCTAGCCAGAATTTGCAAAGAAGCCTAGAAACCACAAACAGGCGACGCAAGTTTCCTAAAAACTATTATCAAATCTTAAAAGAAAACGAGAAAAATCTACCTAAAAACGAATTGAATCGTGATTTTAAGGCTTCTGAACCGCTAAAGAAATTATGTACCGATGTTTCATATTTCAAAGTTAAAGAAGGTTGGCTTTATCTGAGTCCGATTTTGGATTTGCATGATCAATCGATAGCGGTTTATAAAATATCGCCTAATATAGACAGTAAACTCGCATGCGATACGCTCTCAGAGTTAGTTACCAAATACAAATTGCAGGATGCCATGATTCATTCTGACCAAGGTGCGATTTACAAAGACAAAACTTACCGCAAATTCTTTAAAAACGCTGAAACAACAAGCGCTTCAGAAAGTAATAATTACGTGCCGACAGATAAGAAACTACCGGATAAAAATGATAAAAAGTATCAAAAAGCTTTAAAGCAAGCCAAGAAGTGCAATCTCATACAGAGTATGAGCCGCAAGGGTAACTGCTGGGATAATGCCTGTATAGAACGATTCTTCGGAAGTATAAAATCGGAAACCGACTACTATGAAACACTTAAAAATGGATTACTTACTTATAAGGAAATGGAAAAAGTAATTACCGATTACATCGAATATTATAATAAGTTACGAATTCAGAAAAAGCTCAACTGGTTGTCCCCCTGTTGAATTTGGAGAAAAACAATGCTACTAAATGTTGTCCAAAAAA
>JAEEML010000051.1 GCA_016283195.1 Deltaproteobacteria bacterium
TGCGGGTCGCCGCCAACTTCTTTGGGAGTTACGCAAGCCATCTGGCTTAAGAGTAATAACATGGCAAAAATATTAAAATATTTGGCTTTCATTTTGATCCTCCTCAGTGTCTTGAACTGTTAAACCACCATTCACAGTTTATGCCCAGCCAGTGTTGCACGCGGCGATCGCGCCGGGCATCGAGGGCGGCATAAGTGCGCATAGCGGCATCGTTAAGCACAGTAAGAGCATAAACCAGGCGCAGTTGCGGGCGGGCATAGCTGCCATAGCCCATGGAGAGAGTGGGCATTAAAGCGGCGGTAAAGGCAAAAGGCTGATCATGGAGGCCATTTTCCGGATTTAGGCCATTGGGCCTTTTATATTGGAAATTGAGCTCGGCCAGGAGGTGGAAATATTTATGAATATAAAAAGCTGGGCGCACGGCAAAAGCCATCTCGTTTAAGTCATCCACATCGTATTGATTGGGGTCGGCATCGGTGAATTTGCGGAAATAGTAGGCCAGCATCAGGCCGGCTTTTTCGCCAAATTCGATATTGCCGGAAAGGCCAAGCACGAGTTCGTGAGAGCCTAAAGCCTGCTTTTCGGGATTTAAGCCGGTGGGCACGGCCATTTCATCGTAAGCGCCGAGGCCATAGCCGTATTTGACAAATATATTAAGGTGGTTGGCTGTGTTGGGCTTGTAAAGGCTAAGTTCGCCGCCGAGCACCAAACCGTGATCTTCCGGCAAGGATTTAAGATTCATTTTTTCCGTTAAATATTGGCCACTTGGCAGATAATGATATTCGGCATATAAAACGCCTTTTAGCGCCAGTTTTGCGGAAATATTAAAGTTATGCGCGCCGCGCAAAGTGAGGACAAAGCGGGCTCTTTCCATAAAGGTGATGGTGCGGGCGCCTACAGTATCGGAAATAACATCAACGTTTTGTAATTGATAATCGCTGGCCAGGCGATTTACTCCCATGTGCAATTTAACTTCGCTGTCGGCAAAGCGATAAGCCACGCCGCCGCCAATGGTGTTTTGCTCATCGAGGGGCCAAAAATCGAGCAAATAAATATCATCGCCCCGGTACATGCGCGAGCCGCCCCAAAAAGAGAGCCCTTTTATAAATAAGTCGCTGATTTCCAAATAAAGATTGCGCACGGCAATAGCGGCGGCAAAGTTGCCATCGAGGTGGAAGAGCGCCTCATTTAAAGCCAAAGTAAAATGGGGGCGGAAGGTGGGGCCATCGGTAACCGTATAAGCGTAGCCGAGGTCGATTTCCGCATAAGGAGATTCCAAAAGACGCGGGGCATGGGCTACCAGCTGCACTTGCTTGCCGAGTGAACCGTGGAGATCGCCGCCCACCGGCACGCGGCCGTAAGAGCCAAAGGTAAAGCCTTCCATAATCTTTTTGAAGAGGCTCTTTTCTTCGGCCTTTTCCGGCACGGCAGCAGCCAGAGCATCGCTTGTGCCGTCTTGAGAAGCGGCCTTGGCTTTAGCCTCTTCTGCGGCTCTCGCTTTGGCTTCCGCTTCTTCTTCGGCTTTTATTTCCTCTTTTAGTTCTTCCTTCAGCTCGGCTTTGACTTCTGCGCGGAGCTCAGCTTTGAGGTCGCCTTTAATTTCCGCCAAAAGCTCGGCTTTTAAGGCGGCTTTCAGCTCATCGCGGTTTATTTCTTCCCGGGGAGCAGAGGCGGCCTCTGGAGCTGCTTGGTTTTCGTCGCTGGCGCCATCGGTTTGGGCCCAGGTCGGCCGGCTTAGGGCGAGCAAGGAGGCAAAAAGAGCCCAGGTGCAGATTTTACATGGCTTCATTGTTTGGCAAACTCCCTTCCTGTTTTAATCCGCTACGCAGGTGCGGCTATTTTCGTCAATGTGATAATTTTCGGCACAGTCGTCGCATTTTTCGCCGGCATAACCGCTATAACATTTACAAGTGGCCACGCCACTTACAAGTTCGCATTTACCATAGACACATTTAGCCTTAGCACATTCGTCTTCTTCAATACAGAGGCCGCCCTGTTCAAAGTAACCTTCGGCACATTCGGCGCAGAGGCGGCCGCTATAGCCAAGGTCACATTCACAGTGTGTGGAATTGGAATTTCCTACAATACAGGTGCCGAAAACACAGGGTTCTACCAAGCAGTTTACTTGTATTTCCGAGGGATAATTGCCGCCGGAGCCATAGCCGTAACCATAGCCGTTGCCCCCCTGCTTGGGGCCCGGATCCCAAGGCCGCGGCGGGATTAAGCCGCTATAGTTGGAGCCGCTGGAACCTTTGCCGGGGATATTTTCCCGTTCATCGCCGCAAGCATTTAAGCTTATTACTAGAACTAGCAAAATGACGAAAGACAGAATCTTTTTCATCATTCCTCCTCGCAACTGTCAGTACTGGCTAATACTCTCACTGCACGTGGCTCAACACCAAGCTGCACCACTCTACTAGATAAAGTATAGGTTTCGCTAGTCATTAAATCATTAAAATACATCGGTACGTTTAAAGAGTACTTTTTGGGGATTTCAAAGGAAAGTTCGGCGGGCTTATCGCTGTTATTAAAGGCTATTATGGCAAATTTGCCTTTATAAACACGCAGATAGACATATTGAGTTTTGTTTACAAGCAGGGTGGCTCTCTCGCCGCGGCGCAGTACAGGGCAGGCGGCACGCCTGGCAGCCACTTTTTTTACATGGGTTAGAAGGTCACTCTCCAGAGGCGAGAGATTACTAAAACGCATATCGCGGCGATTATCGGGATCGTTGGCTCCGGGCAAGGCTATTTCATCGCCATAATAGAGAACCGGCGCTCCGGGCAGGGTATAGAGGAGGGAATAAGCCAGTTTAAAGAGTTCGTAAGGGCGGGAGGAAGTGGGGCTTGCCGGCTGCACTTCGCGCGGGCGCCAGATTTCGTCGTCGTTTACCGCAGAGATAAAACGGGGAACATCGTGATTGCCCAAAAAAATACCCATGACGGCGCCGGAACCGGCCCAGGCAGCTTCGCTGCGCAGAATCTCATTGTTGAGGTCTTCTAAAGTGATAATGCCGGAGAGAGCCTGGCGCAGAGCCCACATGAGCGGAAAGTCAAAAAGGCCGGAGAGAGTGTGGGGGCCTAAATAGTAGCGGATATTGGGTTGCTCGCCGCGCGAGGTGTAATTTTCGCCTAAAAGGTAAACATGACTGCCGGCGGGATCAAAGCGCTCCTCTATAGCAGCCCGCATGCGGCGCATGGCCCGGCGGGGCATCATGGGCACGGCGTCCATTCTGAGGCCGTCGAGGTCAAAGGTTTCCAGGAGGTAGAGGTGATCGGCCACCAGGGCCTCCATCTGCTCTTCGTTTTCCCAGGAAAAATCGGCTAAAAATGGGTCAAACCAGCAGTCTTCATAATGAGCGCCCCAGTCGCAGGTGACCCCGCAAATACAATCGCCCTGAATATTGTTAAACCAGCCGTCGGCCCAGTGGTTTACAAAATAGCTGTTTTGAATGTGCACATGGTTTAAAACGCTGTCTAAAATAACTCTCATGCCTTTTTGGTGGGCGAGAGCGACAAGTTCCTCCAAATCGCTTTCGCTGCCGAAGCGGCTGTCTATTTGGCGCATATTTATCGGCCAGTAACCGTGGTAAGGCTCGGAATAAAAGCCGTCGCGCCCCAAAAAACGGCCGCTGGGATTTTGGTAAAGCGGTGAAAGCCAGAGCACATTTACGGAGAGAGCATCAAAATAGCCCTCTTTTAGCTTATTTATAACTCCGCGCAAATTGCCGCCATGAAATTGCGATATGGGCTTATCGCCGGATAGCTCCCCTTCGGCAGCGGCAAATCTATCGACAAATACCTGGTAAATGTGGCTATCGGCCCAGGTAAAGGGCTTTTCTTCTACCCAGAAAATGGCGCTTTTGGGTAAAAGAGAACGGCCGCCGGTATCGCTGCCGCTGATAGTAAGTATGTGTTTTCCTTTGGAAATACCGGTTATTTGCGCGACAAAAGAACCATTTTCTTCCGGCTTAATAGTGGCGGCTTTTTGCCCATCAATGCTGATAATTAAAGTGTCTTTATCAAGTGGCTGATTATCACTGGCTAAGAATAGCTCTCCATTTAGCCAGAGCTGACCATCGGCGGTAGCCGCCAGCGAAGCGATAGTAACTTTAGGGCGCTGGCAATCGGGAACAGTAAAACGCGATACCTCCCTTTTATAGGAGGGTGAATAGCCGCTTTGGGTGTTAAAAGGGTCCAGCATGCTGGAACCATCCTGAAAAATCAGGTAGTTATAGCTGCCGGGTTCACCTTCGAAGATAGTCTCAAGTACGCCATCGTCATTGCTGTCACTCATGGATAAATCGGGCAATTTTTGGTCGGTAAAGCGCACAAAAGCCGGCCCGCCCTGCGCCGGTGCGAAGGCTACAGCCTGGCAGAGCACCCGGGGCATGAGCTCCTTTGTCTCTTTGGGTGAATCAGCTTGGCAACCCATAAGAGACAAAGGGCCATAGAGTAGGGTACTTAAAGTGTATATATGCCATAACCGGCTTATTATATTAACTTTTTTGCCCATGCCAGATTTCTTCTAAATAGAGCAGCTCGCGCTCCAGTTTTACCCCAAATTTCTTATATACTTCATTTTGCACATGAGTGATGAGTTTTTTTACATCGGAAGCTGTAGCACCGCCCAAATTTACTAAAAAATTCCTATGCTTGGGGCTAACTTGTGCCCGGCCTATGGTATAGCCGGAGAGGCCGGCGTCCTGGATGAGTTTCCCGGCGTAATAGCCGGCCGGCCGTTTGAAGACCGAGCCGCAATTGCCGTATTCCATGGGAAATTTGCTGTGCCTAAGCTCTTTTATGGCTTCCATATCGCCTAAAAGCCTGGCCGGATCGTCATGCCCAGGCGCTTTTAAGCGGGCGCTTATAATGAGATGATCTTTAAAATCATGCTTGAATATACTTTCGCGATAGCCAAAAGCCAGCTTATCGGCCGCAGTAGTAATAGTTTCTCCGCCGGGCGAGAGGCTGGTTACCGAGAGTACCAATTGGCCTAATGATTCCTCGTTCATGCCGGCATTTTGCACGACTCCGCCGCCGACGGTGCCGGGAATATCATATAAAAAGCCCAAACCGGCCAGGCCAGCCTCGGCCGCTTTTTGGGCCAGAAGAGAGTTGTTTACGCCGCTATAGACGGTAATTTCAGCGCCATTTATAGTAAGCGGCTCTTTGGGCGGCGCCATTTTGATAATGAGAGCCAGCTGGTCTTCATCGGGCATCAAAATATTTGATCCGTTGCCGATAATCGCCCAGGGAATACCTACCTCAGCGGCCCAGTTTATAAGATAATTCAGCTCAGCGGCTATGGGCGCAGCTTCCACTAAAAAGGCTACCCGGCCGCCGATTTTGTAAGTGCTTAGTTCGGCCATTTTAGCCATGGGTACTACCCGGCTTTCGGGTATTTTTTTTAGGTTGATGGCTGGCAAAGTAAACATGAAGCACTCCTTATGGCAGCCGCTTTTTGGTGAGCGGTAGGGCTCTTTTTTACTTAGCCGGGCAGCCCGGCGCCTCAAGATATTAGCCCCCGTTTGGGAGGCGGGCAAGAGGATAAATAGAAAACTATTCCAGACTAATCCTAGCGATGGGCTGGATATTCATATCAGGCGAAAGTTCCTGATAAGAAAGCACTGAGAGATGCGGAAATTCCAGTTCCAGTAACTTGCGGAAATAACGCCGGATTTCCATAGTGGTAAGAATAACCGGATTCTGGGCGGTGGGCGGCAGGTTGCCAACTTCGTTGCGCACAGCAGCAAGTATTTCCTGCGTAATTTCCGGCTCAAGAGCCAGGTAACTACCACTCTGGGTGTGCTGGATGGAGCTACGCACTGTCTCCTCAATTTGCGGATCGAGGAGGTAAACAACGAGCGTATTGCCGCCGCGCGTATATTTGTGGCTGATATAGCGTTTTAAGGCATTACGCACATATTCAGTAAGCATAACGGTATCGTTTTCCACTTGCCCCCACTCGGCCAGAGCTTGCAAAATGGAGCGCAAATCGCGGATGGAAATCTCCTCTTCCACCAGGCGGCGCAAAATATCGGTGAGCTGGAAGGGGGAGACGGCCTTGGGGACAACCTCTTTAACCAGCGCCGGGAAAGCCTGTTCCAGCTGTTCGAGCATATTCTGCACTTCCTGAATACCCACAAACTCGGCGGCATTTTTGCGGAGAACAGAGGAGAGATGGAGCACCATATAACCGGCGGCATCCCAAGTGGTGAGGCCGGCTTGCTCGGCAATATCGGCATATTCGGCCGGAATCCAGGCACACTCGGAGCCGTTAGCCGGGTTTATTGCCTCCTCGCCCTGAATATTGAGCAAGGTGAGGCGGTCCACTGTATCGTTGACCAGCACCTTATCCAAGCTGACATTGCCGGAGACCAAAGGCACTTCGTTAATCATGATGATATAGGTGCCGGGCGGCAAATCCGTTTCATTACCGCGCACGCGGATACCGGGGAATTTCACACCCAGCTCATAAAAGAGACCATCGCGCATCATGGGGATCATCTCGCCCAGGAAGCGGTTGCCACCGCCCACATCTTCCACCAGAGGAATGAGATCGCCGGCCACTTCCAAAGCAATGGGCGTAACCACCGGCAGCATCTGGCTGGACTGGCCCTCTTGCTTTTTAGCTTTTTGCACCTGCTCTTCGCGCGTTTTTTGGGCCATTTCCTGAATTTCGTTGGCCGGCGCATCTTCCACTGTCTCACCGGCGGCAATGCGCCCGGCTTTGTGCTTCATAAGGCCGTAAGATAGAGTAGCAATAAGAGCAGCCATAGCAAAGAAGGGAATAGTGGGAAGACCGGGAATGAGGCCAATACCGGCGCACATACCGGCAGCAATAGCAAAAGCTTTGGGCTGGCCCAAAACCTGGGAACTGATATCTTTACCAAGGTTGGAATTTTCGTCTTCGGAGGCCACGCGGGTCACGATCATACCGGCGGTCATAGCGGCAAGGAGCGAAGGAATTTGGGAAACAAGACCATCACCAATAGTTAAAATACTATATTGCTCAACAGCTTCGCCGGCGGTCATGCCCTTCATGGTCACACCGATGATAATACCGGCCACAATATTGATAACAGTAATAATAAGGCTGGCTATGGAATCGCCTTTAACGAATTTCATAGCACCATCCATAGCACCAAAGAGCTGTGATTCGCGGTTCAAATCGTTACGGCGGCGGCGGGCTTCGTCGAGGTCAAAAGCGCCGGCCCGAAGATCGGCATCAATAGACATCTGTTTACCGGGCATAGCATCCAATGTAAAACGGGCTGCCACTTCGGAAACACGCTCGGCACCTTTAGCAATAACCAAAAACTGAATAATTGTAAGGATTAAGAAGATAACGGCACCAACAACCAAATTGCCGCGCACCACGAATTGACCAAATGCGGTAACCACTTCACCGGCTTGGCCGTTGAGCAAAATAAGACGAGTGGAAGAGACGTTAAGAGCTAAGCGGAAAAGGGTGGTAACCAAAATAATAGTAGGGTAAGAAGCAAGTTTCAAAGCCGATTGCAAATACATGGAAATCATTAAAAGTATTGCTGAAATAGCAATATTGGTAACCATGAGCAAATCGAGCAAAAAGTTGGGCAAAGGAATAATGAGCATACCGATAATGCCCACAACGGCCAAAGCGAGGAGAATATCGGCATATTTAGTAATGCTCTGGCCGATGGTTCCGGCCTTATAACTCTCAATAATATTCATCTGTTGCTCCAAGACGAGCAGCCCTGCCCGCCTTTTGTGTACACAAAGACAGTGGCACTATATAGGAGGGCAAGGGAATTGGCAACAGTTTCCAAAGATTTTATGGCTGCTTGCCCCCTTTGGCTCTGGTTCAGCGTTTTAAGGCGAACAAAAAAAGAAAAAAGTTTTCACACCATCACAATCTGATAGTCACCCTGATTATTATGCTCTTTAAGGGAGTGCTTAGGCTCTTGGGATTTTCCTGTGGCAGCACCTGGGAGGCAAATTATGGCCAGAGCAAAAAAAGTAGCATTTAATGTCATGAATACTCTCGATTTTGCAGGTGAAATACTGAAAAAATCAAAATTTAAACCGGAAGAAAAGGAAAACTTTCCTAAAGGCGAATTTGCTGAAGCTATTGATAAACTCGCGAAATATTTTGGCACCAGCGGCTATGCAACCTGGATTTTAACCGGCATAATCTTCGAATATTTTGGTGGCAGCCAGGGCTTTAGGCCCAGTGATAATACCAGCATGGGCGATATAGCTGATTTTTTTAATATATCACCAATAAAACTAATGGGTTACAGAGAAGATATATTAAGTCTTATGGCCAAAGGCTATATAAAGAACGAGCGCACTTTTGGTAAGAGTATCGGCCGCTTTAACTCCTTTAGCGTTAATCCGGATCTCATAAATTGCCTTTTGCAAAATCAGCCGCTTTGTTTCCCTAAAGAGCCGGAGACCATGACCCTGGCCGAGGGCCTGGAAAAACTGGCTGATATGCTTGAAGACCATAATGATTTCACCAAGCGGGAAGGAATCAGGGCTATGATGGAGATGGAAGAACTCTTCTTTAAAGGTAAGAAGCTTAAAGAGATTAGAAAACTTTTGCGGCCGCGCGGCTCCAGATTGCAGGAGAATCTCGATAGCCTGCTGTTTTATGCTATTTTTAATAACTCCCTGCAAGGCGATGAGACGCGTCTTTTGCACACTGTACAGCAAATTTACAATGGGGAATATCACCTTATTATGACCAAATTCTTAAAGGGTACACACCCGCTTTTGCAAAAAGAACTGGTTGAATTATGCGAGCGGGAAACGGCGCAAAAGGCCACAGTGACGCTGACGCAAAAAGCTCTCGAAATTTTTCTGGGCGCAGAAGAAGCTAAAATGTACAGTCTTTTGAACAGCGAAGCCCAGGCCGAGCTCTTAAAGCCCGAAGAAATAAAAGTAAAAGAACTTTTTTATAATAAAGAAAATACAAAAGATATTGAGCGCTTGTATTCTTTTCTTAACGAAGAAAATCTGCGCAAAATAGGAAAGCGCCTGGAAGAACAAGGCTTTGCCAAGGGTATCGCCGTTTTACTCTACGGCCCGCCGGGAACGGGCAAAACCGAAACTGTTTTACAACTGGCAAGAGCCACGGGGCGGGCGGTGCTTCATGTGGATATAAGCGACACCAAGTCCTGCTGGTTTGGTGAGAGCGAAAAAATCATCCGCAAAATTTTTACCGATTACCGGCGCCTTTGCGAAGTGCAAAATCGCCATAGCGAAGGCAAAGCGCCAATTTTGCTCTTTAACGAGGCCGATGCTGTTTTGTCAAAGCGCAAAGATATATCCTCCAGTAATGTGGCGCAAACCGAAAATGCCATCCAAAATGTCATCTTGGAGGAGATGGAAAAGCTAAAAGGCGTTATGATTGCCACCACCAACATGATTGATAATTTAGATGCTGCTTTTGAGCGCCGTTTCCTTTTTAAAATCATGCTGGATAAGCCAAGCGTGGAAGCCAAAAGAAAAATATGGGCCTCCCGCCTGCCGTGGCTAAATAGTGCAGAGGTGGATATTTTTGCTAAAAATTATAATTTCAGTGGCGGGCAGATAGATAATATTGTGCGCAAAATAACCATGGAAGAGATTTTGAGCGGCCAGCACCCCAGCCCGGAAGAACTGGCGGAATATTGCCGCCATGAGAAACTTGATACCCAAAGCGCGGCTAAACCCATCGGTTTTTAAGCGAAAAAAGAATATCATTTTCTGATAGAGTGTGCCATTATCCTCGTCGGGAGGTGTTTTATGGATAATGAAAACGGGCGCAAGTCGCTGAACACCATGATGTTAAACCGCATTTTAATCATTCATCAACTAATAAAATCAGGTAGTTACCCGAGCCGCGAGCGCATCCGCGACAAAATTGAGGATGTTTTAAGAGTAGAGCGCCCCAGCACAGCTACATTTTCGCGCGATATGAATACGCTGCGCGATATTTTTAAAGCCGATATTGCCTATAGCAAGGAATATGGGGGCTATTATTACACCGACAAAAATTTTAACCTGCCACTCAATAATTTAAAAGGTGATGAGCTTTTTTACCTCACCTGCGCCAAAACACTACTGGAAAATTTTGCGGGCACGCCGCTCTATAAAGAAATCAGCGCCGCCATCGCTTTTGTGGTGGATTCTTCCGGCCATGTGGGCGGTGATTTATTAAGCCGCATTGCTGTGCCGCCTACTCCGCAGGCCAGTATTGATAATGCCGTGTGGCAGCTTTTAAAGGGCGCTCTCCTTAGTTGCCAAATTGTGGAATTTGCTTATGTCGGCCGCTGGCACGAAGAAAAAAAGCGCCGCCGCGTGCGCCCGTACCAAATTCTTCTCGATGAAGGCATGTATTACCTTTGGGGCTATGATGAACTGGCTACTCCGGCCGGTACCAGGCTCTTTTGTTTTCCGCGCATCGAAAACCTCACCATAACCGCTGATACTTTTGAGTTGCCTGATGATTTTGAATTTAAAAAGCATACCGGCGGCGGCAAAATGGGAGTGTGGAGCGATACGCACACTCTTAATTACAGAGTGGAATTTTTCGGCGTTTCCAAGAATTTTGTCAAAGATTACGTTTGGGCCGAAGAGCAAGTAATAGAAGATGTCCCAGAGCATGATTCCGTGGTTATTACTTTTCGCTCGGCGCAGTGGCAACGCGTTTTGGGGTGGATTTTGTCCCAAGGGGCGGGAGCCAGGCCGCTGGAGCCGCAGTGGCTGGTAAAAGCCTGGAAAGATGAGATTAAAAAGATGGAGAGCCGGGCGGCCGGTGTAGAAGGGTAAGCATAAAAGTGCTTTGCGCTCACCGGCAGCGCAATTTTGCTATAATAGTTTTCTCTTGCTACATATTTTAACCTTTTTTTATATGACAACAAATCCATGAAGTGCTAAGATGCGCCAGCGTTATTGGTGAGACAATGACGACTCTATTATGGAGGAAAACTCATGAAATTAAAAAGAAATTTGGTGCTGCTTCCTTCTGTGCTTCTTCTGGCTCTTACCGCTTGTTCCGATAACAAGAAAGAGGCTTCGGCCGGTAATGCGGCCACCCAGCCCGAGGCCGCCGTAAAAAAACCGCTCCCCGATAAATTATCTATTTTTTACGGCAATACCCGCCCGACTCTATTTTCTGTACCGCAGGCTTACCAATGGTCTATCGGTGCTCTGCTCGATAATGGCGATAACTTTTGTACCGGTACTCTGATTGAAGATGATGTTGTGCTCACAGCCGCTCACTGCGCTTATGATGATAATAACAATATCAGCTCAATAAACGGTATTTCTTTTGGTATCGGGCCGGACATGAAAAATCCCGCTCACAAAATTGCGGTGAAAAAAATCATTCCCCACGAAGAGTATCTTAAAAACTGCGCTAAAGATCCGGATGGTATTTCCTCTAAAAATGATGTGGCTCTCTTTATTTTAAAAGAAAAAGCCAGCAAATATGTTCCCACTTTAAAGCCCATCCCCATGAATAAGGCCTCTTTGGCGAGTCTCAAAGGTGATAGTGTGCAAAATGTGGGCTATGGCACCACCGAAGGCACCGGCAGTTTTGATTATTACAATTATTACAACACCAAACGCCTCTGGACAGTCGAAGAAGTTACCGCGGTCAGCTCTTTTGATTTCACCGTCGATGGCAAAGGTATCTCTTCCGTTTGCATGGGCGACTCCGGCGGCCCGGCTCTTTATGCTATAGATAACCAGATTTACATTGTCGGTACCGTCTCCTGGGGCCAAAGCACCTGTTTGGGCGAAGCGCACTATGCCCGCGTTAATGATAATATTGCCTGGATTACCGAAAAGCTGGGCCACGAAGTGGAAGATTACCTCTTGCCGATTGACTCTCCCGAAGAGCCGGTGCCTGCCGATGAGTGCGAAGGTATTACGGCTGACGGTGTTTGTGATGGCACTATCCATAAATGGTGCTCTGAGGATGGCACTTTGCACGAACTTGATTGCAAAAGCCTCGATATGGTTTGCGGCAATATCGGCGAGTTCCGCACCTGCATTACCCCGGAGGTCAGCAGTTGCGGCAATATCGGCCGTAAAGCCATTTGCGATGGCAATATCCTTAAATGGTGCGGTGATGATGGCACCATTAAAGAAGTCGATTGCACTATTCTCGGGGAGATTTGTGCGAGCAATGAGTATGCCGCTTGTGTAAAAGAAGAAGATAGCTGTGGCAGCATTACTACTGCTGTTTGCGATGGTAATGTGGTTAAGTGGTGTGGCGCCATCGGCACCCTTATAGAGCATGATTGTGCGGAAGAAAATAAAACCTGCGGTTTAACGAGCTTTGGCGAATATTGGTGCATTGATGCACCTGCTGATAATTGCGGCGATGTTACTTTTGTCGGTGGTTGCGATGGCCAAGTCGCCCGCTGGTGTCAAAATGGTATCGTTTACGAGCATGATTGTGCCTTGGAAAACAAAGCTTGCGGCTTTGTAAATGATGTCGATGGTTATTGGTGTGTGGAGACTGATAATCAGCCAGATCCCAATGACCCCTGCGGCGGCATCTCTTATCTTGGCCGGTGCAACGGCAATGTCGCCGAGTGGTGCGAAGAGGGCACCATTATTAAACGCGATTGCGCCCGTACTGGTTATGTTTGTGGCTATGTGAGCCCGGAACTGGGCTATTACTGCAAATGAGTATCCCGCTCTGCCAGACTTTGCTCGACTCTTCTTATAATTTTGGGCAATTCATGCCGCTTCTTGATTAAAACCTGCTATGTATAGCCGAAGGTTGTGTTATACTCCGCCGCCGGAGGCTTTTTATGAGCATTTACCTGAATCCATGTAGGCAGTATTTTAAAAAAATCGCCGACATGGCTATCTATGTGTTATATTGGAAAATGCCCAGCTGGGGCTGGAACGGGCGAAATTTTTAGCGCAGGCTGACAATTTTTTCATCACACTATCGTAATCTGATAGCCAAGGGTCGTATAGGGAAGAAAAGCGGGGAGAATCCCTACTTGGAAAGGAAGAGAACTATGGTTAGGGCAAAGAAGGTGCGATTTAGGTGGCGAGGCTTGCTAAGCTGAGGTGGGTATGCTAGGGTGGAGCAGCTGATGTGAGCTGGGAAAGCAGTTGAGGAGGAAAATTATGGGATATTGGCATATGCAATTACATCCGAATGACCTTTCGAATTATACTCGGGAAGATATTCTAGGACTAGTTAAAAATGAAGGCGTAATAGGCATTGGTGAAAGTTGGATTGGAGATCATGGTCAACCAAGTAATTTCAAAAATGTTTTAAAAGAGGGAGATATTGTTCTTATCAGACATAATGGTCCGCTGTGTTTAGTTCGAGTAATTGGTTCCTGTTTTGAAAATCCTAACCAAACTCAGGTAAAAGCATGGTTCTATTTTTGCAGAAGAGTAGTGATATTAGATGAAAATGGGAAAGAAATGGCGGATAAATTCCAAAAGGAAACGAAAAAATCGTGGAATAATAATATTTATTTACCAGATACTTTAGGACATGCAGACAAATGTGAGTTTATAAAATTTTGGTATCAGGAAATATTGAAAAAGGAGCAGATAGAAAAAATGCAGAAAGTGGTTGAGCTATTAAAACTAAAAAAGAACATCATCCTCCAAGGTGCTCCCGGTACTGGTAAAACCTATACCACAGCAGAATTGGCTTTATCCATTTGCGATGGTATAGATAAAGTTCCCAATAGTCATAAAAAAGTTATGGAGTGCTATGAAAAATTGCAACAGCAAGGGCAAATTGGCTTTATTACTTTTCATCAGTCCATGGATTACGAGGATTTTGTGGAAGGAATAAAGCCAGTTTTGGAAAAAAATGTGAGTACAGATAAGAATGAAGTATCTTATAAGATTTCGCCCGGAATTTTTAAAAGTATATGTGGTAAAGCTGAAAAAGAATTATTATCATCATTTGATAATGCTTGGAATAAACTGCTAGGAGAGATTGAAAAATCAAGCGGTAATCCATATAAGTTAACAACTGTAAAACAAGAAACTGAGTTTGGCTTAGAAATAAATAAAAATGATGGATTAACTATATGTACTGGCAAAGATTTTACAGAAAAAAATGTTGGCAGTATAACAAAAGATAACTTACGTCAGTTTTGGCAAAACAAATATGATGGCGATGGACGTTCCTCCTATTATGAAGGTGTTTTAGCAGAATTAACGAATAAGTATAATCTGAAGAACTATGAACTAAAAAACTACGTCCTCATCATCGACGAAATCAACCGCGGCAATGTCTCCAAGATTTTTGGTGAGTTAATCACACTCTTGGAAGCAGATAAACGCAAGCTTGTCGGAGTTGACGATTCTCCAGAAAATCAGGAAAAACAACATACAATTGAATTAACACTCCCATATTCAAAAGAAAAATTCTCTGTTCCGTCTAATCTTTACATCATCGGCACCATGAACACCACCGACCGCAGTGTTGGCTCTATTGATTATGCTGTGCGCCGCAGATTTTCCTTTGTGACTCTGGAAGCAAATAGATCAAAGATAGAAGACGAAAACGCAAAGAAACTATTTGATTCCGTTAAGCACTTCCTAAATAAATCCAAGTACGATATGGACATCGAAGATTTGATGGTTGGCCATAGCTACTTTATGGATGCTGCCAATTTGCAGATGAAATGGCAATATGAAATTCTGCCACTTCTGATGGAGTATCATAAAGATGGAATTATTAAGGAATCTCCATTGAAGGTTTTCTCTGAGGAAGAAGCCAAAAAAGTAAAGTTGGATTATAATTTATTCATCGAAAAATGGTCTGAGAAGAAATCTGAAGAAGCTTAAAAGTAATGGAACTACAGCTATTTAACTTCGAGGAACATCAGCGCCTTGAAGGTGCCGTTCAAATCGAGGCGTTCAAAAGTCTTTTGGATGCCGGTCATGTTTTGTGTCCTGCCGTTTCGAATTATAAATCTATTAAGGACGTAGAACATCTCGGTGTTTTCAATGATGGAGGTATTCCCAAAGCCCATTACTATATTGGAGCCTCTTGGTTCATAAAAGACAAGTGTGCCTTTGTCGTAAAGCCCAAAGTGGATGTTGATTACATCAAGCTGTTCATGACGGCATTGGAGTTGAATTCCGAAAATGAGGCTGCATATTTCTCCAATTACTACTACATTGATTTTGAAAAGCCCGCGATAAAGACGAACGCCTTGAATAATGTAATCACGCCGCTGCTTATTTTGCATTACTTATCTCTGCTTAAGCATCTTGTTTCAAGGGGACTCAAGAAGGGCTATGTTGTTCGGGAAGAAAACTTGCAGTCCAAAATCCGTGGGCGAATCCTGTTGCAAAGGCATTTGACGAAAAATGTTTTCGCCAAAAGGGAGGATCGTGTTTTTTGCCGATTCCAGGAATTCACGGAGGATATTCCGGAGAACAGGATCCTCAAAAAGGCATTGTCTTTCTCTGTTCGTTTCATAAATCAGTATGAAAGCTTCAAAAGTCATCTGCAAGAATTGACTCCGCAGTTGGCGATGATTGGTTCCGCTTTCGAGAATGTTTCCGAAGATGTGACGATTGCCCAAGTCGCTAAGGTCAACGCCGGCAAGATATTCCGCCATTACGAAGCCGCCATCAAGGTTGCCAAACTGATTCTGCGCCATTTTGATTATTCCATTGACAATGCTTCGGAAACTGCACAGGGTGTGCGACCCTTCTGCATCGACATGCCCCGCCTCTATGAGATGTATGTGCTGAGTTTGCTACGCAAGGCATACCCCGGGCAGATTAGTTTTCAAGTAAAGGGAACGCACAAAACGCAGGTCGATTACATCAATGTTAATGAACAGATTATTCTTGATGCGAAGTATAAACCGCGCTATCAAAAAGGTGATATAGGCATAACTGAAGATGTAAGAGAAATTAGCGGTTATGCAAGGGATAAAAAAATCCATAAGGCTTTAAAATGGAATGCGAACATCACTGACAAGAATGGCAAATTATTGCCAGATTGCGTGATTGTTTACCCTGTTGTACAAGTAGAAGAAAACGACAATGGGGAATTGCCGGATGTTGTTCCAGAAAATAACTGTTCCTGCAAATATGAATTTGACGAAAATAAGTCTATTGTTAGCCAGTGCGATGAAATAAAGGCTTTCGAAGGCTTTTACAAAATCGCTGTTCCGCTACCCACAACGGATTCGGCGGCAAATTAATAATTACTTTATGAGCCGTACCCGCTAAAGCGCCGCATTTGCCCAAACTTTTCCCTCGCCAGACTTTCGTCCATCGGTTATAATGTGCAACCGGCTTTATCGGAAAAGCGCTGTTGTTACCGAAAGCCACAAACCGGGAAATGAGATTTAGAGGCAATTAGTCGATTTTAGCTTGGGAAAATGGGTTATGAAGAATAATTCGCTATATGTTAAAGATTTGGATTCCCTCGAACAACAGATAATAAGTCTGCTGGAGAATTCTCGTCAGCAGATTGTCTCCAATATAAATACTACGATGGTGCAAACTTATTTCACAATAGGAAAGTACATTGTGGAATATGAGCAAAATGGAAACGATCGTGCTCAATATGGAAAAGCGGTGTTAAAAAATCTGTCGGTGCGGCTTACCAAGAAAATGGGTAAAGGATATTCGGAAGATAATTTGGCAAATATGCGCAAATTTTATTTGTGCTATAAGATTTCCGAAACAGTGTCTCGGAAATTTACACTAAGCTGGTCGCATTATCTGAAGCTCATACGCATAGATAACCTGGAAGAACGCAATTTCTATGAAATTGAAGCAGCCCAGAATAATTGGAGTGTTCGCGAACTTGAGCGGCAATTTGATACTTCACTTTATGAGAGACTGGCACTAAGCAAAAACAAGCAGAATATAAAGGAACTGGCGTTACAAGGTCAGATTATCGAGAAACCGGAGGATATGATAAAAGACCCATATATTTTGGAATTTACTGGTCTTCCAGAGTTGCCGGAATATTCGGAATCAGAATTGGAACAAAGGCTCATTGATAACTTGCAAAAATTTCTTCTCGAACTTGGCAAAGGCTTTACTTTTGTTGGGCGACAGGTTCGACTTACATTTGAGGAAGAACACTATTATGTTGATTTAGTTTTTTACAACCGTTTGCTTCGAGCCTTTGTGCTGATAGATCTTAAAAGAGGGAAATTAAAGCATCAGGACTTGGGTCAAATGCAAATGTATGTAAATTATTATGATCGTTTTGTAAAACTTGATGACGAAAATCCGACAGTTGGTATTCTGTTGTGCGCCGATAAAAACGATTCTGTGGTAGAAATCACGCTTCCAAGGGAGAATAACCAAATTTTTGCTAGCAAATACCAAACGATTCTTCCAAGTAAGGAGTTGCTAAAGGAATTGCTACAACAAAAAATAGATATAAGGTAATTTTATAGTGCTGAACAGCAAAGATATTACAATACAATTTAGAGTTTGAAACCGCCCCTGCTAAATGCCTTTTGCCCCACTGGCGCCAGCGGGAATTTTTTGCCTATTATTCTTTGTTTCTACCGAATTATAATAACAGGGGCACCCAAATATATTTAACACTGGCGGGAATAGTTATATCGTTTAGCGCTATGCAACCATCAAAAGCACTGCTTTCAATTTTTTTAATCGTACTTGGAATATTTATACTACTTAATGAAGTGCAATGGTAAAAAGCGCGATGCATAATGTCTGTAAGGCCTTCGGGAATATCTATGAAGGTGAGAGCTTCACAGTACTCAAAAGCTCTGGTCTCAATTCTTTTTACACTACTCGGAATGGTAACTGTGCGAAGTGTTTTGCACCAAAAAAAGAGGGCTCTCCCAATTTCTTCAACCGCACTACCAATATTTATAGAACGAAGAGCTAAACAGCGCGCAAAAGCGCCATCGCCAATTTTAGTAACATTTTCTGAAATCTTTACATCGGTAAGGAAATTACAATCACTAAAAGCAGCCTTCCCGATTTCCATAAGGCCCTGAGGCAAGTTTATAGAAGTGATGGTACAGCACTCAAAAGCGCCATCGCCAATTTCGGTAACGCTATCCGGAATAGTGACCTCTTTTTTGCCTTCCGGGCACTTAATAAGCTTTTTAAGATCTTTATTATAGAGTACGCCATCTTGTGAGCTAAAAGCGTGATTTTCCGGCGCCACATTTATAGCAGTGAGCGAGGTGCAGCCTCTAAAAGCGTCATCACTGATTTCTATAATATTTTCCGGAATACTTATATTGGTTAGTGCTTTGTTTTCCAGAAAAGCATAACGGGCAATTGCTTTAACGCTATCCGGGATAGTAATACTCTTTCTAGCTCTTGGGCAGGCAATAAGTATCTCGCCGTTTTTAGTGTAAAGCACGCCATCTATTGAGGTAAATGTGCTATTTCGCGGCGTTACACCTATTGTTTCGAGGTTTTCAACGCGCCATACAACATCTTTAAAACTCCCAAACCTATCACAATTATCTGGAAGAATTATACCGCAGAGATGCTTGTTGATACAACAGAACATCCAATTTTTGTCGATAATGGCTTCAGACAGATCGAGCACCACCTTATGCGGGGTCTCTATATAGTACTTATAAGGCCAGTAAGTGGGGGCATGTATGGAGTGGCATGAGGGGTCATGTAAACCGACAATTTCCAGCGTATCAATGTCTATTGGGCCTACTACCTTAATTATGCTATCTTCCTCCATCGTTAGCAGAGCTTCTTTTAGCTCTGGTGGCCCGCTGACGGTTATTACCGGCCAGTTGTTCTTTGCTGTGATTTTTGTCTTCCTTTTGGCCATGTTGCTACCTCTATTCTTTCTGCTGTCTGGCGTGTTTTGGTACCCTTGGGCGCGCTGCCTTATGCTGCCAGCAGGAGAGATTATAAAGCGGTGCACTATCAGATTGCGATAGTGTGAGAAAATTTTTACTTTTTGCACTTTTTTGTATGACACTATCGTATTTTGATAGTCCGGCCTTGTATCATCAATCCAAGATTGGGCGCCCCAGGTGGGCGCGATGGGAGTGAAAAGCCCCGGTTAGTCCTGCTGCCATTCAGTAAGTGTACCTTAAAAAGTTCTATCCTCCAAAAGCCACTTCCAGGCCGGAATTATTTCAATTTGGGAGCCATTTTTTAAATCTACGCTGCCTTCTTCATCAAAGGTGACTATAACCATCCGTTTTAGCGGTTTAAAGGCATGGAGTTTTTTTAACGCTCCGGTTTCTCGCTTTTTGTCCAGTGTTGGCGAACAGAATTGCTGCTTTTTGTCCAGCACTAATGGACAGATTCGAAAGGTGAACACCTTTTTTACTTTTTTGTATGACAGTATCGTATTTTGACAGCCTCGGTCCACATCATCGTCTAAAGAAGCGCCCTACTCTGCCGCCGCACCACCTGGCACCCCTCATCAAAAGCATCCTCCGCCACTTGGGTATTGGCCGGTATGATTACCTTTTTCAGCTTTTTGCAGCCGCTAAAAGCTCCCTCATCAATAACATTTACATTTTGGGGAATTTTAATATGCTCTAGTTTCGCGCAGCAATTAAAGGCCAAATCGCCGATAAAAGTTAGCGATTTAGGCAGTTTTACTCTTTTTAACTTGGGGCACCATTCAAAAGTGCTGTAGGCGATGGCGCTAATACCCTCCGGAATTTCGATTTTTTCCAGCGACTTTGCTCCCATAAAAGCTTGTGCCCCGAGAAAGGCCAGTTCTTTGGGCAAAGTAATCTTTTTTAAAGAAAAGCAGCACCAAAAGGCAGCCGCGCCGATATGAGTGACGCTGGGCGGAATTTCCAGTGTTTCCAGCTTCATGCAGCGCCAAAAAGCGGCGTCTTCTATAGTAGTTAGCCCAGCTGGCAGTTTGATATATTTTAGTTTTTTGCAACTAGAAAAGGCATTTTCGCCTATAGTGGTTACGCTAGGTAAAATATTGGCTTCCTCTTTAGTCCTCAGGCAGCGGATAAGCCTTTTTCCGTCTTTGCTGTAAAGAATGCCATCAATGGCCGTAAAGTTAGGGTTATCTTCTGCTACTATCAATGATTTCAGCTTGTTACAGTACATAAAAGCTTCTTCACCCAAAGCTGTCACCTCTTTGGAGAGGGTGATTTTTTTCTTGGCCGCTGGACAAAGGATGAGCTTTTTTCCATCTTTTGTGTAAATAAGGCCCTCTTTAGAGCAAAAGTGCTGATTATTTGGCGCAGCTACCAGCTCTTGCAAACTGTTATCGCCGAACCAGTCGCCACCGCTGATTTTACGCAGCTTTTCCGGCAGCAAAAGGCGGCGCAGTTTAGGACACCGACAAAATGCTCCAAGATTTAACTCCTCAATATTATTTGATAAAGTAACGCTTTTGAGATTCTGACACCCGCCAAAGGCATTATTGCCAACCCAGGTTACACTAGGTGGCAAAACAATTTCGCTGAGGCCGGTACATTCGCCGAAAGCGCCGGACACTATTTTTGTTACTCCATCGGGAATGGTGATTTCTTTTAACTTACTGCAACCATTAAAGGCGAGATTGCCAATTTCCTTAACACCTTGGGGAATTTGTACTTGGCTTTTCCCTTTGGGGCAACGCAATAGCTTTTTCTCATCTTTACTGTAAAGGATGCCGTCCTTGGAGCTAAAAGCCTGATTATTATGGGTGACATTAATCTCTCTAAGTTGCGGCAGGTCTATAAATAATGCGTGGCTCATTATGCCTCTATGAGCAGCAGGCAGAATATCGGGCAGGGTCAGCGCTATGATATTAGCGCCCTTTAATTCCCAGAGGTTAAAATCATCGCCGAGAACGCTGGCAGCGGAAAAGTCCAAAGATACCAAGTATTTTGTTCCAGCCAGAGCGGCGGAAATTTGGGCTAAGACCTCATTATTAAGGGCACCGCTAAAAATGATGGTGCTATCCTGAGTGAGTTCAGTGAGGTTTTTCGCTATGCTCTCTTCGGTGGCGTGGATAACCATTTTTTCCTCCGCGGCGCGCTGGTATTTTAAGCGCCTGGAGAGATTATAAAGTGGCGCACTATCAGATCACGATAGTGGGGAGCGAAAAAACACTTTGGGCGGGGCTCTTTACCTTAAAGGCTTTGGCAGAGCGCGGGCAGCTGTGCTATACTGCGCTACCGCGTAGCGCGGGAATGGGGTAAAAAGAATAGTGAGAACGGAAAAGAAACATGAGCTCTGGTAAAATGTCGATTCGTTTCTATAAAGACCGCGAGGTGCGTGCCGTATGGGACGAACAAAACGACAAATGGTGGTTTTCGGCTATTGATATAATCAAAGCCATAACAGGCGAAAATGATTATATAAAAGCCGGCAATTACTGGCGTTGGCTCAAGAAAAAGCTGATTGCTAGCAACATTCAACTCGTGAGTGTCACTCACGACTTCAAATTCCAGGCTCCTGATGGCAAAAAACGGGCCGCCGATGCCCTTGATAATAACTGTGTGCAACTTTTAACTAGGAATTTTCCTAATAACAAGGCGATAGAATTTCTTGAGTGGTTTAATTACAGCGAAAATTCTCTCGATGGCCAAAGCAAGAAAAAGGCCTATACCTTTTGGCAGAGCAATATAGTAACCCTCGAAGATATTAGGACAACAAAAGCACTAAAGCAGATTCATGCTTATATTTTCGGCGGGCTATATGACTTCGCAGGAAAGATACGTACCAAGACCATTAGTAAAGGTGGGTTTACGTTTTGTGTGGCGGAGTATTTAGATAGTGCTTTAAAATCAATAGAAAAAATGCCTGAAAATACTTTTGAGGAAATAATTGATAAATATGTGGAAATGAATGTAGCCCATCCATTTATGGAAGGCAATGGCCGTAGCACGCGAATTTGGCTTGATTTAATATTAAAAAAGCGGCTTGGCAAATGTGTGGATTGGAGCCAAATAGGCAAAAAAGAGTATCTAAGCGCCATGGTGGAAAGTCATATTAATTTTGCGCAAATAAAAGAAATATTAAAAAGAGCTCTTACCGATAAAATAGATGATCGCGAATTATTTATGAAAGGCATTGATTATTCTTATTATTATGAGGAAGATTGAGAATCTCGCCGCTGCGTGAGGCAGAGAAGGTGGAGAATAGAGGATGGGGTGAAAGTTAAAGCCTGAATAGCGCCGGAGGTGGCATAGCTACGCAGGCTGGAGATATATAACAACGAGTCGCTAGTGCGCTCAATAAAGAACAGGAGAGAAAACCATGCCCATGATTGAAGCCAAAGTAACTATGAAACTGGCGGAAGAAAAAAGAGATTTGCTGAAAAGCGAGTTTGGTGAGGCCATCGGCCTCATGGGTAAGCCGGAGTCTTATCTCATGATAAACCTGGCTGATGAGCAGGATTTATACTTTGCCGGCAAGAAGCTTGATAAAGGGGCCTATGTGGAAGTGAAAGTCCTGGGCCATGTGGAGGCGAGCGCCAGCAGCAAAATGACGAGCAAAGTATGCGAAATCATGCAGAAAGAGCTCGGTATCCCCGGTAATGCCGTTTATGTGTCTTATTGGGAGACGCCCAATTGGGGTTGGAACGGGCACAATTTTTAAAATAAGTAGCCGCTAAAATTTTTTCAGCACACTATCGTAATTTGATAGTGCCAGGTTTTATATTACCCGCCGGGAGGCGCTCGGAAAAGCTGGCCAGCACCAAAATATACACATTCCTGCGAGGTGCTCTTTATGATTTACATAACCGGCGATACGCATAACAGCGAGGATATGTCTAACCTTTCTAAAGCCAATATGGAGGTCTGCTGCTTGGAACAAAAGGCAGATTACGGCGCTATTACGATGGCAATTGTGCTGGGCGATTTTGGCCTGCCATGGCACACGGCTTTTGTGGCCCGGGACGGCATTCATCCAACTAGTAGCACAGATAAAAAACTGCTGGCCTGGTACAACAAGAAGCCCTTTAAAGTTTTGGCCCTGATGGGTAACCACGACAACTACGATATGCTCAAAAAGCTGCCGCCGGTGGCAATGTTTGGTAGCACGGTTTTAAAGGTGAGCGAGAATGTTTTTTACCTGAAACGCGGCGAAGTTTATACTATTGAAGAAAAGCGCTTTTTAGTGCTCGGCGGGGCTTTAAGTGTTGATAAAATATATAGAATTTCCCATGAATCCTGGTGGGAGGAAGAGGCCTGGAACGCTACTGAAAAGGAGGCACTCCTAGCTAAAATAGCGGCGGGCGAGCGCACATTTGATTATGTGCTCTCGCATAATGGGCCAACTGCCGGCATTGCCTCGGTGGAAGAATATGTTAAAAATGGCGGGGAAGTGATGAAAGATCCGGTGGTGGTTTTTAATGATCAAATAGATTCTATGATTACATATAAAAAATGGTTCTTTGGCCACTGGCACAGTGACTCGGGGTATAAAAATTTAAAAGAGAATAAGTACATAGCGCTTTACCATGAGGGGGTGGTGGTCTAAAGTTTTTTAAATTTTTCAGCACCGCGATTTTTTCTGATTTTTTCCTCGGCACTATCGTATTTTGATAGCCTACCACTTTATAACAACAGCAGTGGGCAAAACGCCCCAAAAAAGTGGGAGGCTTCTATGCATGCTAAAAAGAAGATCAAAGAAGCGCTGGAAGAACGCTATATTAGACTAAACCAGAATTTCCAATGGTCTCCGGAAAATATAGAAAAAATCATCGCTCTTAATAATGAACTTTTAGAACGTTACCGCGAAGCTTATAACGAACTTCGGCGCTTTAAAAATGAATTTAATGCGCGCTACTTGGCAGGCGACCAAAATTATCGGGATTATACGCTGGAAGTAGAATTTTGGTACCCATTACCACCCGCTTTAAGTGGTGATGAAGAACAACTTTGGGAGAATCTTGGTGAAACAAGCACTTGTTGGGGCACCTCTCTTTTGACATTTAGCCATTATGGAGATGAGGGAAGCTCAGATATTCCTCCGTTTGAAGAGGTGATGTCGATAGATGAAACGTCCTGGAATGATTACCCTTTTAATAACAAAGCTCTTGACGGCACTTATATTTATTATTTCATGCATGAGATTTTTGGTAACAATGAAACCTACTCACTGGCAGATGCCGTGCAGATGAAAGCGGAAAATTTTGCCTGGCAACTGATTATCAAACTGGAGCATTGGGGGAATGGATAAGGGTAATTAAGGAAAAACAGCTTGCTGCTGGTGAGAAAAGATCGGATATTGCGCTGAGAAGTGCGGAGTATGGGAAATAGCCTAATACTTTGTAAACTTTAGTTAAAAAATATCTTTTGAGGCAACATCATGTCTAAAATACTTTTAAAATCAGCACTTATTGAAGCCACTCGTGGCAAAAGCGTGCGCCGCGATATCCTTATTGCCGGGGGGCGCTTCCAAAAAATCGCTGCAACTATTTCTGCTGAAGAAGCCGGTGATTGCGAAGTGGTGGACTCTTCAAATTTTGCAGTACTTCCGGCATTTTATAATGGGCACACCCATGCGGCGATGACCCTTTTACGCGGCTATGCCGACGACATGGAGCTCTCACGCTGGCTAAATGAATATATCTGGCCGATGGAAGCTAAGCTTAGGCCCGCAGATATCAGAATAGCCAGCCGCCTGGCCGTTTTGGAGATGATAAAGTCGGGGACGGTCTTCTTTGCCGATATGTATTGGCACCACGATGAGACGCTGAAAGTTGTGGAAGAGATGGGCGTTAGGGCAACGATTGGCCTCTCCATGGCCGACCTATTGCAACCACCGGAAGAAATTGAAAAATCTTTTGCCTTTTTGGTCGCCCACACGGGAGAATCGGAACGCGTGAAACTGGCGGTGATGCCGCATGCTGTTTACACGGTTAGCGAGGCGCTCTTAAAACGCTGTTTTGCCGTTGCCAAGGCGGAAAATTATCTGGTGCACACCCATTTATCGGAAACGCGCCAGGAGGTGGAAAATTGCCAAAAACAGTATGGCTGCACCCCGCCGCAGCTTCTGGCTCGCCTGGGCGGGCTAAATGACAAGCTCATTGCCGCCCACTGCGTCCATTTTACGCCGGAAGATCGCCGGATTTTTGCCGCCGCCGGAGCCACGGCCATTACCAATCCCTGCTCTAATTTGAAACTGGCCAGCGGTATGCCCCAAATTAACGAACTATTGGCCGCCGGTATCAGAGTGGGCATTGGAACCGACGGCGCCTCCTCCAATAACAGCCTCGATATGCACGATGATATGAAACTGGCGGCCCTTATTGCTAAAGTCAGCGGCTCGGCGGAAACGTTGCCGGCTAGAGAGGCGCTGGAAATGGCTACAGTGCGGGTGGCTGAGGCTTACGGGCTTAATGCCGGGGTTATTGCCGAAGGAAAACTGGCCGATTGCCTGCTAATTGATCTCTCCGCCGAGAGCATGGTGCCCTGTTATGACCTGGTGAGCAACTGGGTTTATGCCGCTGATTCCAGGTGTATAGATTCGGTTATATGTAATGGAAAATTTATTATGCGCGGCCGCCATGTGGATGGCGAAGAGGATATTCGGTGCGAGGCGGCGGCTTGTGCGGCGCGGCTGGTGCAAACTCCTTAATATTTAAGAAAAAAAATTCATATTACAAATGTTCTATTCTTTCTTGGCATTCCATTCCGCAGAAAAGTAGTTCTACTGTGGCCGGCGGAGAGATTATTTCTGCATTTATTTTATCGTCCTCCATTTGGCAACCTGGCGAAATCTATGGGATTAAGTAGATTTAAAACGCTATTTTTGAACTTTTTCCCTGCCAATTATCACGATTTGATAGCCAGGCGGTTTAAGAGGCAAGAGCAGAGGGGCGAAGGCAGCCCAGAGAGGAGAGGAAGATGGAGACTTATGAGCAATCGCCGGAGAATACCATGGATTTTGACAAAATAGTTTCCTGCCAGGCAGGAGAAGCGCAGCTTGATTACGGCTTTGTTTTCGGCCCAAACCGCCAGAAAATATTTTTAATAAAAACAGGGCAAGGAGGCTCCATTTACGGCTATGAAAACAAATATCTGAAATTAGCCATTAACTTACGAGATTTATATGGCTTTTCCACTCTTTGCGCCTCCACACAAACTGGCTCTACCAATCAAATTGAGCAATTGTTTCAGGTGCTTAAGCAAGAGTTTAAAATTGATAAAGAAACGACAATTTACTTTATGGGCATGTCGAAAGGCGCAGCACTTGGCTGCCTTGCGAGCGCTTTGTTTCCGCAAATCAGGCGTTTTTTGCTCATCAACCCGCCGCTAATGTTTAATAATATGGTGGAAATTTTTCAGGCTAGTAAGCAATTTAGCGGCGCAATGATGCACTTTGTTTTTGGCGCTCTTGATCCTTCGGTACATTCGGCGCACCTGTTGCAAAAGCTCTGTAAAAAGGAAAATGTGCGGGTGACAGTGGTGCCGGAGCAAGATCATAATTTTTCTAAAA
>JAEEML010000005.1 GCA_016283195.1 Deltaproteobacteria bacterium
AGCAATGATAACCATGAGACAACCTGTGCCGAAAATTATTGCAAAATCACTATGCTCGCCGAGAAAAAAATCACCGGTGATACCATTAGCCTGGGCACACTCTCTAAGAGTTTGGTAAAAGATACTCAAGGCATTGCCATGGAAAGTGATGTAACGCTTTCTATCCCGGCTAAGGATGTTTTCTTTAACCATCTTATCTCCAGCACAAATCCGGCTTCTATGAAAGCGGCGATAAATATTGATGCCTTAACAGATTATGTGGCCGGCCATTTTAACGGCGCTACTTTGCTTAGAGTTTATGGCGATAATTTAGATGCCGAGGTGCTGACAAAATGGTTTAAGAGCTCAGTTATCAGCGGCGCTACAGTAGAAGGCGATTTATCGAAAATAACAGGAGAATTTAATAGCACTAACGGCAACTGGGGCTTTTGGGAGATGGTGCTAAAGGGTATTGATATTGTGCCTGATGATCCCGGTAAGCCGGTGATCTTTACTCCCCAGGATGCCCTAACCGATCAATATGGCATAAGCTCCGGAGTAGTTATCGCTGTTTATCAAAATGATAATGATGAATTTAAAATAAGAGCTCTACAGGAGAGCGGCGAAAAGCATTACACAGCTAGGTATATTCTTGATGATGATGATAGATGCGGCGATGGCAAGCTCACCCAGGATGATACAATCAATATCGATTTGGGCGCCATCGGTTATATGGACTTTTCCGCAAATATGGCTAGAACGGTAGCCCAAGTGCTTGTTAAGCAAAAATTGCAGGAAATCGATGGCGTTTCTGACGTGGACTGTAATACTAATGGGAACCTCTATAGCGCTAACTATATAGCTTGTAACTACACAGGAAAAGATATTAGCTGGGATGAGCCGCTGGAGCTTAGCATGGAGCAATTCCCCAATTTGCGGGTTACTCTGCCGCCGACCAATGCCCTAAATATTAAAGCCGAAGTGAAATACTCCTTGCCCGGCGACGGTATGCTGATGAGCAGCGATATTATTACCGTCACCAAGAATTGCTATGTTGCTGATGATGACTTCCTTATTAGCATGGCTATGAAAAAGGCTTTAGGCGGTAGCAATGTTTCATTAATAGGTAGTGCCAGTTTTGATGATGACAAATATATCTATATTTACCAAGGTGAGCCGCTCGATATTAGTAATGGCCTTAAGGTGCCGCTAAATGACTATAGCGGTAAAAATGTTCTGGCCGAGATGCTCATTCAGGAAGATGCGGTACCAGATGCCGTATTTACTTATGTAGCCGGCTCTCTCGATGGCGATAGCGCTCTTTATGAAGCTGCTCCTCTTAGCGCTGGTGCCTATCAGTTTGTTGCTGCCGATATGCCCACAGCCGATGGCCTTTACGGCGCTATTACTGTTCCCGGAGCGGAAAATAGCAGCGTTTATGGGCCAAAGCGGGGTAGTGGTGAGTGGGATTATTTCTACTACGGATTAATGGAAATGTTATATGAATTTAATTTTGGTCGTATTCCGGTTGGGCCCGGGCCTATCTGGCCTATCTGGCCTATTATCGACCCATAAAACCAGAATCCCCTAGTTGCTGCGCTTTTTTATCTTGCACAATATTGGGACACATATTCGGTTTCTTATTGGCTCCAATTTAGGAGAATTTTTAGGAGAATTATATGAAAAGACCAAATGTAAAAACAATGTTAATGCTTCTGCCTCTAACCTTGGCCGCCTGTGCCGGGGGAAGCGGCGCTAATGAGGCGCAAAATGCCTTTAAAACGGTTGACCAGCTGAGTTCCAAGGAGTGTAGCGCGGCCGAAGTCGGCTCCATGCTTTGGGAAAAAAAGAGTGGCACCATGTATGCCTGCACCGACGGCACCTGGCTGCCCCTTGGCGGCAATAGCCAGGCTATTAGCTGTGAAACCAAAGAGAGTGCCGATGGTTCCAGCGTGGCCATTATTTGCAACGGCGAAACCATTGGCTCGGTGAAAAACGGCGCCAATGGGGAAAGCTGCCAGATCGTTGGCGAGCCGCTGGCCGATAACAGCCGGGGGGTAATGACGCTAACCATTAAGTGCGGCGAAGCCGAAACCAAAATGGAAGTCCCCTTCACGCCCGTGAACACCAATGAGTACAGGAAGCATGTTGTCGTGCGTTTCCCGGTGCAGGCCATTAAAGAAACAAAAACCGATGACATCTACGAAGAAATCTGGAAGAACTTTAAGGGTGGCGACAATGCAGAACTTACCGTGACGGACCTTGACTAAAAGTTCGCCCCGAGCGGCAAGGTGTTTATGCAGGACCTCTTTGCCTCGGCCAATAAATCCTTTGTGACAATCGAAGAAACCAACGAAAAAGCGGTGGAATACAAGGTTGCCCGCCTCGAAGGGGACATCGACATTACGAACCTCACAACCCCGGTTGTGAAGCTCCGCGTCAAGTTGAACTTGAGTACTAACGCTTTCGGCGCCTTTGGCGGATTTGGCTCGAACTCAACGGATGTCATTTACAACGCCAATGCACACTTGTCCGAGGCGTCCGATACGGTCGCCATCGACTTCCTTACCGACTACAAGGCTGCCCGCGTAAAGAACTTGGTTGATGCTGGTTCTAAATTTGCCGCTGCCAACAAGCAGGCTAACGAAGAACTTGCCGCAGCACTTTAATTGAACAATAAGAAGAGCGAAGAATATCCGTTTTTCGAACATTATGCCCCAAATCAGATTGGCCTGGACGAAAACTTCAACAGCATCGTGTGGGTGATGGCGCTCATTGACCAA
>JAEEML010000052.1 GCA_016283195.1 Deltaproteobacteria bacterium
CAACTGGGCAACGTTGTGGGCCAACCGGTTATTGCGAAATCGATTACACTGGGAATTGTAGCACAAGTAGTCAGTGTGTAAGCCGCTGCTGTAGTCATGTTTGTTTGACACCAATACAAAATACTTGTTCTAATCCGTAGTATTCTGCTGCAAAGTAAACTCCCACGCTTTTTTGACTCATCCATTTTCTCACAATTAAATACATTAGCCCGCTAAATAGTATCCCACAGAGTTCACAAATTTTCCTACCATAGTCTAACAGAAATCCGGACTATATTTAGGGCTGCTGCTTAAAAACAGCATAGTGCCGACCATGTGTGTCTTATTAATAAGATGATGAGCTAAACTTTTCTTCTTCAGCTTTTAAACTAATTAGAATTCTGAGATTTTTTCTTGCTGTTTTGCCATTTTTTCGCCAACAAAAAAACAACTCTTTGATTTTAAAGTAATATCTATTCACAAAGGCTTGCTTAAATGGGCTTAGGTAAGCGCTTGGAGCTCTGCCAGAGAAAGGCCAGTATCGTAAAGACTACATTTTTTGTTTCGCCCGCCACCTGAGCCCCAGCAGCAAGAAGAGCCCTAAAAACATCCACAGCGCCCCGCTCGCCTGCCCGGCGGCAGAAGCATTGCAGTGACAACCGCCCTCCGGCACAGTGGGCTGAGCTTCCGCATCATCTGCCGGGTCTTTTCCCGGCCGGCAAACATAGCCATCGCAGAAAAAGCCCTCATCGCACATATTGTTCAAAATACAATAACCATCTATACAAGTGCCGCCGCGGCAGGTATCGCCATAGCAGGGAGAGACACAGCGGCCACAACGACAACTGCCCTCATCCATACAAACAACATTGTTATCTGTGATGCCGTCGCAGTTATTATCGAGACCATCGCAAAATTCTTCAATCGGGCCGATATTGCCTTTGCAACCGGTCCAATAACCATGTTCACAGGTTTGTGTTCCGCTTTCGCAAGTGCCCTGATTGCTGCCGCAGGCAATCTCTTTGCCTTCAATACATTCGCAATATTCATCAACTTGGCCATCGCAGTCGTTATCCAGGCCGTCACAGGGGTCGTCTTCTTCACCGTAAACAGCGCCGACACATTCGCCCCAGGTGCCGTTTTGGCAAGTCTGCGTGCCCATTTTGCAAATACCGACACTACTCTGTCCGCAGGGGGAAGTGGTACCATTGACACATTTGCAATCTTCATCGGTATAGCCGTCACAATCTTCATCTTCGCGGCCATCGCATACTTCGGGAATGGGAGTAACAGCGTTTTCACACTCACCCCAGGTTCCGTCGCTTTTACAGCGCTGAGTGCCAGGTTTACAGCGCCCTTTATCCAGGCCGCACTTTTGCTCTGTACCGGGGGTGCAATCACAATTTTCATCAATCTGGCCATTGCAATCGTTATCCTGACCATCACAAACTTCGGCACTCACCGGCACTTCGCATTCTCCCCAGTGACCGTTATTACACTTTTCAACACCAACACCGCAGCTGGTGGTACAAGTACGCGAAAGGCCGTCATCTACCTGACCGTTGCAATCATTATCATGGCCGTCACATATTTCGGCGCTCACCGGCACTTCGCATTCACCATAGTTGCCGTTAATGCAGCGCTTTATCCCGGATCCGCAATCCGTTGCACAAGCTATATTAATGCCGTCATCCACCTGGCCATTGCAATCATTATCCAGGCCATCACAAACTTCGGAAGTGGTTATTTGAGTAATAGCGGCCAGAGCCCTTTGCAAGGCCGCTTTATCGGCCGCGTTATAATAACAATCGCCCGCTGCCCCGTCGGCACAGCCATCCTTGTTCGTGCCACCGGCCACAGCCATTTGGTCGAGAGTTGTTTTATCCACCCCGTCACCAAAACCTACTACGAAAGTATTAATGCCTTTCTTCTTTAAATCCCCAACCAATCTCACCAAATCACTGCGATTTTCAGCCAGCTCTTCAGGCACAAAATAATTAGCAGTGCCATATCCCTGGCCGCTGTTGCAATCCGGCTCGTCATCGTAATCGCCGCCATTGCAACAATCCTGAATACCATCGGTGATGAGAATAATATAATTACGCCGCTCTAAATCTTCAAGCGCCGTTATCTCCGCCGCATTATTTAAAGCTTGATACATAGGGGTATCGTAATCACTCCGCGGGCCGCCAAAAAAATTGGCTTCACCCGGCGTAAGATATGAGGAAATAGCCATACTGCTCCCAAGGCCTAAATCAACAGCTAACAGAGTATCTACAGAACAATATACTTTTACCGTTTCCGGCGCCGGAGAAGGAAAAACTTTGAGGCCGTAACGAATTTTGTCATCGCTGGCCGTCACCACCGCTTTAATGGCATCAACCGCCTGGTTATATTTACTGCCGGCCGTTGAAGCTTTGCCCATACTGCCGGAAATATCAAATAAAATAAGGACATTAGGGCTTGCACAATTAGCACTTTCAGCCACACTTTTCCGCAAGTCGGCAAAAGTTGTCAGGAGAACGGCCGCACACACCAGCAATGAAAATCTGCTTTTCATAACTCCTCCTCAGCGGTATAGGTCAAGATCACTGTTCTCAAGCGGCAAAGCCGCCACATATTCTACACTTTTTCCGCTTCTAAGCTCAACAGAAAGTTCTTCTTTACTCCCCGGCTCACCATAGCGAACCACAATAGCAGCCGCCAGTTTTTTCAAAGTCTCATCAGCCGGTCCTTCCAAAATAGCCAATGGTCCAGGGCGCTCTTCCGCCAGCTGTAATATTATATCATCACTCTCAGCTAACTGTTCTAATTTATTATTATCTTTTTCATCACGGCCCACTACCAGGCGCACTTTTTCGGAAAGGAAAAACTGCCGGCCCACCTTGAGTTTTTCAATACTGGCACGTTCCGGGTGCGGATAAATGCGCATCAGCGCGCGCATCCGGCGGGCAAATTCCGGCTCGGTTAAAAGACAGCCGCCGGCAGGACTCGGATAATCTGTAAGCCCATATTCCGCGGCGAGAGCCATTTGCGGCTTACGCGAGCGGCCGCTTAAAGCCAGGAGTTTTTCTCTATCCACCAGCCCTTCCCGCTCCATAGCCGTTTCCGGCAAAAGTTTGGCCGAAAGAGGACGCAATATTTTTTCGCTTATCCCCGATGATTTAGCCACCACGCCAAGAGAGACCAAATTTTGCGACATCGGCCGCTGGCCCAATACTTCACCGGAAGCTAAAAAATCGGCCTCAAGTTCCGACAAAAGCTCACCGGCCCGGCGAAACATCATGGCATGACAATCGATACAGGGATTCAAATTTTTGCCTAAACCGTGCGGCGGATTTTTTACAAGCGCCATAATCTCATCATGCACATCGACAACTTTAATGGCTATTCCCAGAGCACCAGCCGCTTTTTTGGCTCTTTCCGCGCCGTAAAAGGCACTGGTAAAAGCCAAAGCAATAACCTCAATACCTTGATTTAACAAAACTTTCGCTGCAAGCTGGCTATCAAGTCCGCCGGACATCAATACCAGAGCCCGCACTTTTTTCTCTTTTTTTTCCTTTTCCAATTCGGCCTCCCAAAAAATTAGCGAATTAGTGACAGAGGTCACCGTATTAACTCAAAAAATAGTTATAATGTTATTAGTCTTGTTTTGCAGCAAGATTTTTGGTAGAGCAGGAAGCAGCGCTTATACTTTGGAGGAATAAGCAAGCAATGAAAAGAGAAAAAACTTTTGTTCTACTAGCTTCCATTCTACTACTTGCCCCAATTGCCAAGGCCGACGAAGCGGCCGCGGAAGCCGATGCTTCCACAGATGTAGTAGCTAACAATCAGAGAGTCCAAACACAAGGCGGCCAGGAAATGAGTGAATCAGCTGCCGCCAGTTTGGCCAATGCTTCGGATTTACGCTCGGCTGCCGATTCCAAAAAACTGGAGCAGCTGGATTTCTCACTGGCCATGGCCACCATCGCTCTGCGGCGCGGTAATATTCCGGAAGCCAAAAAGCAAGTGGAATACGGTCTCACTTTTGCCGATGACAATTCTCAACTTTGGTACCTCTCCGGCCTCGTTAGAAGTGCCGAAGAAAATTGGGAAAACGCTGTAGAATCATTCAAAAAAGCCAAAGATCTCGACAGCGCGCGGGATGTTTCTTTTGAGCTGGCCAATGCCTATTATCACCTGGGTAAACTGGCCGAAGCCGGTGAAGCCTTAAATGATTGTCACACCGTAAATTGTAATATGTTGCATGGCTTTATTGCTCTGGATGCCGAAGAATACAGCGAAGCTGTTACTTATTTTGATAAAAGCGCCGATGCCGCTTCCGATTCTCAACCGGAAGCTACTCTGCCGGCTGTTTATTACAGTGCGGCCACCAAATTGGCTATGGGCTCCTTCAAAGAGGCCCGGGCGACACTCAATAAAAGCTATGCTCTTTCTAAAAAGCACGCTCCTTGGGCTATTTTATATGCCGGCTTAAAAAGAAATTTACAATTATTTAATTTTTATGGTGCTTTAGGTTTTCACTTCGACAGCAATATCAACCGCATCAGCGATGTAACCATCGAGCAATTGAAACTGGCCGGCAAAAGTAATATGGCCGACTTGCGCTTTGATATACAACTGGCCGGGAATTTCCGCTATTTCTTCACCAATAATCTGCGCATGAATTTAAATATCGGCTTTAACCAACAGCTCTATTTGCTGGAAGGGCCTGATACTCGCGCCTTCAACATGACCAGCATTCAAGGCGGCCTCTCACTCGCTTACGGCTGGGGCAAAAGGCCAACTTTAAATTATGTCTCTCTTTCTTATAACATAGTTCCTATGTGGGTTTTGGGCGAAGCGCATAAATACGATGTCGGCCTGGATTTCTTTGCTTTGGCCCAAGAATTGGGGCCAACTGTCAATCTTACTCTGGGCAAAGGCACATTGAATGCCGGCTATAAGCTGCTCATCGACCATTACGACGATACAGCCCTCGTGCCCGGCGTACAAAAAGATGCCCGCAACGACTTTATCAATCGCCTTCATGCCAGTTATATGCACCGCGTAGTAAGCTCTTTAAGTTTGGGCGGCGCTCTTAACAGCGGCTATGCCAATGCTAAAAGCGATGAATTCGATCGCGGTTTCTTCGGCGCTAATTTCCGCTTAGTGTGGGCTCCCACCTATCGTGGCACCATCGGCGCGGACATCGGTTACAGCCTTAATAAATACGCTCGGAGCAGCATGGACCGTTTGGATAATCAACTCAATGTTTCGGTACAACTCGCTAGCTTGCTCAATCGCTTTATGAATATGGGCATTGATGTAATGTACACCCACCGCTGGTCAACGGTGGATATTTATGAATATGACCGTATTTTAGTAGGCTTTAACGTAGCGTGGACTTTATAACGCGAAGGAGGTTTTTATGAACGCTCTATTTTTATCATGTGCGCTGGTTGCCGCTTCTCTCGGCCTAACTTCCGAAGTAGTGGAATTGCAAGGGACTGTCACCGTTACTCGCGGCGAAAAAGAAGTTGCCGCCGTTATCGGTATGCAGCTGAACACCGGCGATATTGTAGCCACGCAAAAAGATAGCCGCATCGCCTTTATGATGCCGGGCAATTCTCTGGTAACTCTCGGCAGCAACAGTCGTTTGCAAATCACCGAAAGCAAAGAAGAAAAAGATAGTTTTAAATCAGCTGTCAGCCTCTTTAAAGGGCGTCTGCGCAGCTTGGTAGGCGGCATTTTTGGCCGCAAAGTGGCTTTTGACGCCAAAACTCCCAATGCTGTTGCCGGTGTGCGCGGTACTTACATCATGGCCGAAGTCGGCGAAAACGGTGCACCCGATAATTTCTATTCGATTAACGGCAATCTGGAAGTAATCGGCAATAACGGCGCCAGTATGCTCCTCACTTCCGGCCAGGGCATTGCCGTTTCACCTACCGGCTTCGGCGATCGCCTAACTCTTAATGACAACCAATTTTCGCAAATAAATGGCGATACTCAAGTGAATATCACCATACCTCAAGCTACTTTAGCGGCCACAGTAAATAAAGATATCAATAATCCGGCAACTAAAGTTCAGGTTCACGAGACTGCCACTAATAACAATGCCGCCAATAATGATCCGCTTGAAGACGCTGGCAACACGGTAACTGCTAAACCGGATAAACTCGATATTCACATTACATTGAACTAAAGCGCGTTTGCTCTCACACTCAATTCTCCAAAAAAATGAATATTTACACCAAAAAAGGCGATAGTGGTTTTACGGTTCTCGCCGGCGGGCAAAAAGTAGCTAAAAATTCTTGCTTGGTGGTAGCATACGGCGCTCTCGATGAAGTAAGCGCTCACCTGGCGAAGTGCCGCTATTTGGCCAAAGAGGACAAATTGCGCGAACTGCTCACTTATCTATTGCACAAGCTGGCTAATTGCGCTGCCCTTGCCGCCGGCTATCAGGATGAACAGAAGTGCCCGCTAAATGAAGCCGATGTAACTTATTTGGAAAAAGCCATAGACAGCTATAGCGCAAAAACTCCACCCATTAACCATATTCTCGTGCCCGGCGGCTCAGAACTGGCTATCGAACTCAATCTGGCCCGCGCTGTTGTACGGCGCAGTGAGCTCTTGCTCTGGCAAGCACAAAACACGGAGGCTAAAATTCCACATTTCTTGCTTTGTTACATAAATAGATTATCGGATTTATTATTTATTTTAATGAATTATGTAAATAATGAAGATGGCGTATTAGCCGAAACCTGGGCTCCTTCTTTAGCGGCTCCTATGCTTTGATTTCCTCTGACAGCCGACAAAACCTGCTCCATTACCGAAGCTCTATCTTCCAAGTTGGAGACAATATCTATATGCGTTGTATCTATTTTAAGCACCGGTACGCTGTCAAAATGGGCAAAAAACTGCTGATATGCAGTGGATAAAGTAGATAAATAATCAGGTTCTATTGATTGTTCGTATTCACGGCCACGCTTTTTGATGCGCGAAAGCAACACTTCCAAAGGCGCAGTGAGATAAACAACCAAATCCGGCCTCGTGAGGCGCGGCGACATAATATCAAAAATGCGATCGTAAAGCATAAGCTCATCGCCATCTAAATTGATGCAGGCAAAAATGCGATCTTTATTAAAAAGATAATCGGAAACAATGTTTTGCTCAAAAAGGTCCTGCTGACGAATGCTTTGTTGCTGTTTAAAACGGCAGAGGAGAAAAAAGAGCTGCGTTTGAAAGGCCACACTCTTGCGATCTTCATAAAAGCGGCGCAAAAAGGGGTTTTCTTCAAATTGCTCATACACAGTGCGAGCATGAAGGTGTTCGGCCAAAAGATTAGTCAGAGTGGTTTTGCCAACACCAATCGGCCCTTCCATGGCAATATACATCGGTCTCTTGGAAACTAAAGAATCTTCGCTCATTTCATTTACGCTCAAATTTGTCATCGCTGTTGGTGTTATAAGTTATATTAGAAGTATAAGTAGTGTTTTGCTGACGCTTGGCATAAGCATCCCTAGCCATTTGGTCAAAATGCTTGGTAAACCAAATACCGATGCCGATGCCGCCGATAATAGCTCCTACAGCCAGAGCAATTTCCAGCCAGGAGCTGCCGGTACCGGTATAATAACCTGCCCCGCTTCCCAAAATGGCCACGACCAAAAGCAGCACTAAAAGAGCAGCCAAAACGGCCCACTTGGCCCAGGGCGGAAAAACAAAGGGTTTATCTTCTTTAAATTTATCTTCGGTTTTTTCAGCTTCTTTGGCTGCCGCTTCGCCCTGCAATTTGAGCCAATAACCAAAAAGGGCGCCCACAGCTAAAGCCGACATAGCCGCTAAAAACCAGCCGGTGGCATAAGTATTGCCGCTGCTGTAGTATTCCACAGCCGGTACGGTAGCGGTAAAAATAGCCAGGAGAATGGCTAAAATCAGTAAAATATGACGCATCCAGGCCGGACGCTCTTTAGGCGGCTCGGGAGTGGCAAATTCATCGGCAAATTCATCTTCATTATCGCTTTTTTCCGAAGCGGCCAGCGCCTGGCGCAGCAACCAGTAGCCTAAACCGAGCCCAATGGCCATAGCCGCACCGGAGGCCAAAAAGGAGAGCACGGTAAATTCGCCCTGCTCACCAAAAAATGAGGTAGTGGGCACTGCTATCATCGTGCCGGCGGCCAGAGCCAAAAGCACAAAAGCTCCCCAGCGCACAGCCGGGCTGGCTGCTTTGGCCGGCTTTTCTTCATAATATCGATTAGCGCTAAATGCCGATTTTTTAGGGGTATTTTTATCAACTTCATCCATTTTTCTGGTGGCTAAAATGGCCAAAATAAGGCCGGAAGCCATAGCGGTAATAATAGCCACAAAGGATAGAATGGGATAACTCGTACCAAGTTCTGTCACCGTGAGAATAACAGTAAAGGCGATAAGCACGGCGGCCACTACCAGCCAGAGCGCATAATTAGGCCCTTTATCAGTAGTGGTCATTGCAGCTAAAGATGAATTATATTCGCCGATTTCTTCAAATTCATCATCATCCTGCATAAAGCCCTGATTCATAATCCAGTGAATAAGTGCCAGCCCCAAACCAACAGCCGCTACCACGCCAACCAGCCAAATGGCTTCCGGCCCCTGGCCGCCAAAGTAGCTGCTGGAGGGAATAAGCATAACGCCGACCGCCAGAGCCAAGCCCAAAATCGCGAGCAGCACTCTGCCCCAGGCAGGTAAACCGCGCTTTTCAGCTTTTGGGGCAGCTTTTTGAGAAAATTCCGGCAGGCGAATCTCTTTAGCTTCAACGCTGTTTCCGGCTTTAAAGATAAAAGCACCGCAGGCAAAACCAATAGCTACCGCCGCTGCGGCTGCCGCCGTCCAGAGCAAAGTACCTTTGTCGGTGCCCTCCTCAAAATAGAGACTGCCGGGAACGGCCAGGATGGCAATCGCCCCGGCGATAATAGCCACTACCGTCAGGATCTTTGCGCTCTTGGACATAGCTAAACCTCGCTACTAGCTTTACTTTGTCTCTTTAGAAGATTCTTTTTTGGCTTTCGGTTTAGCCGGTTTAACCACTTTGGGCTCTTTGGCTTTGTCCTCTTTGTCCGCTTTTACTTTTTTGTCGGCCTTGGGGGCAGGAGCGGCCGTTTTAGCCGCTTTAGCCACTTTTGGAGCTTTTGCCTCTGCCTCCTTGGGCGCTGCTTTATTCACCTTAGCAGCGGCTGCAACAAGCGCCGCATTTTGGGCCTCTTTGGCCTCTTTAAGCTGCTCTTCCTTAGCCAGCAATTCGGCTTTTAGACTCTCCAGCTCGGTTTTTAAGGCCTCTCTTGCGCTCTCGGCTTCGGTTTTATCGGTCTGGGCCAGTTTTACTTTATTGGCAGCGTCCTCGGCATCTTTGCGCATAATGCGCACTTTGCCTTCAAGATCAACCATTTGCAGCTTGAGCTCTTTATTTTCGGCATTGGCTTTGGAGAGCATGGTGAGCTTTTCCTGAATAGCCAGTTCTTTAGTATCCAGCACCGATTTCAAGCGCTGCACCTCGGCCTCGGCCGTAAGAGCCTGGCGGCGTACCTCAGCCAGGCGCTCCTCTTTTTGGCGCAGCATTGATTCCAGCTTTTCGTACTCTTCGCCGCTTACCATATTGGTAATATCTATATCGGCTTTTTGAGGCGCTGGAGCGGTTAGCGCCGGCAAATCCTTGAGGCTTTCCTTAATATTAGCAGCTATAGCTGTCGGCAAATCTTTCACTCCGCCGGCAATACCGCTGCTGATGGCTTCGCTCAAAAAGGCTTTGCTGTTTTTTACTACCGCCCGGCTAATAGCCTTACCCAGGGCTTTGGTAAGAGTAGCCACTTCAGATTCATCTTTTTTAGCTGTTATATTATTGTTATTATTCATATTCTGTTGCCGGCCCTTGTCATCGTTTTGATTGTTCCGGTAAAAATTCTGGCGATTATCGGGATACATAATTCCTCCAACTAATTACATTAATTGGCATTTTTAGCTTGAGCTAAAATAGCCTCTATTTCGTTTATTTCTTTTGGCACAGCAGTTAAAACTTCGCAGCCGTTATCGGTAAGCAAGACATCGTCTTCTATGCGAATACCAATGCCATGATAGCGCTCCGGCGCCCCACTACCGGGAGCCACATAAAGCCCGGGTTCAATAGAAAAGGCCATACCTTTGTCCACAATGCGCGCTTTGCCGCCAATGTGATAATCACCAACATCATGGCAATCGAGACCAAGCCAGTGACTCACCCGGTGCATAAAATATTGTTTATAAAGGCCTTCTTCAATAACAGAGTTCACATCTTTAGTGGGGAAGAAGCCTAAGTTTACCATACCGGCGGAGAGCACTTTAACCGACTCAGCCATAATGGCATCAAGCGTGGTACCGGGCCTGGAAGCAGCAATAGCCACGCGGTGAGCTTCCAAAACTATCTCATAAAGTTCGGCCTGCTCTTTGGAAAAAGTGCCGCTTATCGGATAAGTACGCGATATATCGCCACACCAGCCTTGATATTGCGCACCGGCATCAATAAGCACCAAATCGCCTCTATTAAGAGCGGCGCGGTTTTCCTCATAGTGAAGAGTGCAGCCGTTTACTCCGGCCGCCACAATGGTATTAAAAGAAACTCTCTCCGCCCCAAGGCGCCTTAGAGCCAGGTAAAATTCGCCTTCAAGATCGGCCTCATTATTGCAGAATGGCAATTTTTTCAGCACGGCAATATGGGCCTCGGAACTAATTTGACAAGCTTTGCGGAAGAGGTCTATTTCTTCGGCTTCGTTTTTAAAGAGGCGCAGTTCCCCCAAAATCAAATCAGGATCGATAATGGTACGCGGCGGATAAAAACCCAGGCGCATTTTCCCGCGCAGAGCGGCAATGGCAGACAAAACGGTGCCATCATATTCGGAAGCACCGAAGCGATAAAACAATTTTGGTTTATTATTAAGTAATTCAGGTAGCTTAGCAGCAAATTCACCAATAGGATAAGCCTCATCGGCACCATAATTCTCAAGTGCGCCTTTGACACCGCTACGTTTGCCGAACCAAGTCTCGGCAAAGCTATCGTTATCACGCACAAAAAGGACAAACGGGCGCTCATGGCCGGGGCGCAAAACCGCTATGGCTTCCGGCTCTCGATAGCCGGTGAGATAATAAAAATTGCTGTCGGGAACATAGGAATATTCAAGACCATTACCATAAGGGCGCACCGGCGCGGCGGGGATTATAGCTACCCCCTCTTGCATGTGCTCCATCATTATGCGGCGTCTTTTGGCAAAAATTTCTGACATATTCCCTCCCTTAACAGCCATTGCGCTAAGTCCGGTAAGGCGTCTTATATATTTTTTCCGCACTAGCGTCTATAGATTAAATAGCTCATTATTTGCCGCACCTGGACTTACAGGTAACCAATAAATTCTGGCATGTGGCTTTACAACTGCCGGAAATATCCTCGGCACAGCTTTCATTACATTCATTAAATTGCTCTTCTGCCCTCTTTTCACAAATACTCGGGCTATCTTCGCTAAGATATTGCTTACAGCCGTAAAAGCTTGAACCTTTTATATAAGGCTGTTTTTTTTCGGAAAGTTTACTCTTTTCCACAAAACCGATTTTGCCGTCTAAATCGCTGATTTTATAAAAAGGCCCCTGAACATCCAGTTTAAAAACTGTTTCTCCGCGCGAGAGAATGTGTATCGGCAAACCATAAGCCGGATCGCTATAAACATTGGCCACCGGCCAAGCCACATAAAGGCTTTCGTTCTTACTCAGATGACGGCCGATAACGAGCCCAAGCCCTAATAAAACGATGGCTAATCCCACTGCCATCAGCATTATCATTTTTTTCTGACGGGCATTAAAGGGCTGGCGGGCAGAAGCAGCTGGGTTATTCATAACCTGGCCGTTCACCATGCCGTAAGCCGGTTCAATATCTTCTTCCGGCAAAGGGTTTTTCTCAACTTTAACACCCTTATCGCCGTTAAGATCCATCTCTGCCGAGGCCCCGATGCCATCATCAACCAGGCCTTTGGGGAGAGATACCGGCCGCCATTCCGGGCTCGCGGAGTCACCTTCGTCCTTTGGAGATTCATCAGGCAACACATAACTGCGCGTTACTTCATTATATTCTACAACCGGCGCCCCACACGCTGGACACACTTTAGGATTTCCGGTAATCAGCTGAGGGCAACGGGAGCACCTAAGCTCCATTTCCCACCTCCTGGAAGTTGCATAAGCACCTAAAAATTGCTATATACCATTCGTTGTCGTTTGTGAAGGGTCTGCCACAAATATGCACACACCGATTATTGCCAATACCTGTGACCAAGGAAAAAGTGAGCGTTTAGGCGTAGTTGACAGTACTCTTTTTTTAAAGAGGCCGCTTTATAACCACCTTTTGACCTTACAAACTTTGCCGCTTATCACCTATCCGGTAACCGCTGAAGCCCGGGAGACGCTCCTAAATACAGCCGATGCCCTAATTTTAAGCGGCAGTATTTATGATATTCCGCCCCAAATGTATGGTGAAGAAACTCTGCCGGAATGCGGAGCCGTACTGGAAGAGCGCAGCAACATGGAAGCAGCTCTTTTGCAAGACGCACTGGAGCGAAATATGCCGATTTTGGGTATATGCGGCGGCTTTCAGCTCATCAATGTAGCCCTTGGCGGCACGCTCTATCAAGATTACACCCTGCGGCAAAAAGTGCTGGAAACTTTGAACCACACTCAGCCTTTTAATCACCATCAGCCCTACCATGAAGTGACGGTAAAAAACGGCTCACTCCTACACCTGATAACCGGCTGCGACAAACTAAAAGTCAACAGCACACACCATCAACTGATTAAGGATATTGCTCCGGCGCTCATCCCGCTGGCCGTGGCCCAAGACGGCGTTATTGAAGCTTTGGGATTAAAAGAGAGAGCTAATTTGTTATGCCTCGAGTGGCACCCGGAATATCTGGCCGCAGATGATCCGGCGGAGCTGGCTATTTTGCGCTGGTTAAGAGATAAAGCGGCCGCTTATGCGGCTACCAGAGGTAAATAAGCAGATGAATTCTATCAAAAAAGGCATTTTAAGCATCATCGTTTTTGCTCTTATTTGCGGGCTCAACTTTGGTCTGCACCGTCATTTACGCAGCGATTACAGCGAGATTCGCCAATTTGACGTTTTGGAAACTCTGCCAACCACTCAAGTAGCCAAATTGCTCTGGCTGGAACTGGATTCGGTGGCGGCCGATTATTACTATTTAAAAGCCATCCAGCACTTTGGCACCAGAAAATACATGAAGATGAAGCACCCGCACCCGCTTCTCGCTGCTATTTTGGAGCTTTCCACCGATATGGATCCCTATTTTGACCGCCCCTACACTTTTGGCGGCCTCTCGCTCACCCTCATGGGCATGGATTATACTCTGGCCAGCAAATTACTCTTTAAGGGGCGAAAATATCTGCCTGATAATTACAAAATCGCCTATTTACTGGGCTTTAATCTCTTCTATTTCGAGCACCGCTACACTGAGGCGGCTAACGCCTTTGCCGCTGCCGCCCGCTCCCCGGAGGCCCCCGATTTTTTGGCTCCACTCGCCGCCCGCCTGGCGGCCCAAGGCGGCTCACCGGAAATGGGCCTCGCCTTTATTGAGGAAATTCTGCCTACTATTGACGATGAGCGCCTTAAAGAGAGCTATATGGATCGGCGCAATGCGCTGCTTGTGGAAATAGCTTTAAATCAGCTGGAAAAAGCGGTTAAGCAATATCAAATAACTCAGGGCCGCTTGCCGGAAAGCCTTAATGATTTGGTAGAAGGCGGAATTATACCGGCTATTCCCGAAGAGCCCTTTGGCGGCAATTATATTTTGCGCGAAGACGGCTCGGTCATCAGCAGTACTCATAAAGACAGGTTACGCATTAGCAGCAAAGCCGTTAATGATGGAGACAGCGATGAGTGAAGAAAAGAATATTTTAGAGGTAGAGCACCTCAAAAAAAGCTTTAAAGTGGGCGTAAAGCTGCGCCCATTCCAGGCCCTCTCCGATGTGAGTTTCAGCGTAAAAGAGGGCGAAATTTATGGCTTTTTAGGGCCAAACGGCGCCGGCAAAACTACAACTATCAAAACGATTTGTAACTTAGTGCGCCCCGAAGGCGGCACGGTAAAGGTGCTGGGCGGCTCCTTTAAAGACCCGGCTATCCGCCAACAGGTGGGACTCATGCCGGAGCATGCTTATTATCACGAATATTTGACAGCGCGGGAATTTTTGCAATTTCACGGCAAACTTTGCGGCCTGGATCAGGCTCTTTTGAAGAAAAAAATTCCCGAGCTTTTGGAGCGCGTGGGCCTTTCTCACGCCATGGATAGAGCTCTTAGAAAATTTTCCAAAGGTATGTTGCAGCGGGTGGGATTGGCTCAGGCCATCATCGCCGACCCGAAGCTCCTTATTTTGGATGAGCCTTTAAGCGGCCTCGACCCCATTGGCCGCGCCGATGTGCGCAATATCATGCTGGATTTGCAAAAAGAGGGCAAAACAATCTTCTTTTCCACTCATATTCTCTCCGATGTGGAGATGATTTGCGAGCGGCTGGTTATTTTGAATAAAGGCAAGACCATAGCCGAAGGCAAAGTGGCCGACTTAATCGCTCCCGATAGCGACCATTACGAAGTGCAGGCCGGCAATGTCTCCCCCGAGCTCAAAGAATCACTGCTCAAAAATTCCACTCTTTTGGTGGAAAAGGAGAGCGGCCTGGTCTTTGAAATCAAAAAGGAAGATGTGGCCTCTTTTGTAAATGCTCTAGTAGCCGGCGGCGCCCTCATCATCAAGGTGGAAGCCCGCCGCCCGTCGCTGGAAGATGTCTTTTTGGATATTCTTAAAAACACAAGTGAGGCTGAAAAATGAGAAGTATTTTAACCATTGCCCAAAACTCCTTTAAGGAGTCCATCAGAAACCGCCTCTTTTTGAATCTATTGGTTTTTGCCATTGCCATGATCATCCTCTCGCTCATCATCGGCACCCTCTCACTGGGCGCGGAGAAGCGCATCACTATGGATATCGGCTTGGGCGCTATCACCATTTTTGGCACTCTTATTGCCATTTTTATCGGCGTCAGCAGCTTTTCCCATGAGATTGAGCGGCGCACTATTTACACCATTTTGGCCCGCCCCGTTAATCGCACTCAGTTCATTTTGGGCAAATACTTGGGCATTATGATGGTGCTGGCCGTCAATACCATTGCCATGGCCATTTTGGTCTCTTTGGTGCTCCTCATGCTGGGCCAACCCCCAACCCTGCTCTTTTGGCTGGCCGATATTATGCAGCTACTAGCTCTTGGTGTCATTGCCGCGCTGGCTATCGCTTTTGCTACTATATCGGGCACGGTGGTGGCCGTCATTGCTACGCTCACCATCTGGGTTAGCGGCACACTCACCGATGACCTCATCTACCTGGCCAGAAGAGCCGATAATCCCATAGTCACCGGCATAACCGAGATACTTTATTACATTTTACCCGATTTGAGCAGCTTTTCCCTGCACACCCAGGTAGCCAATAATCTGGAAATTCCGGGCGGCTTTATTTCTACTGCGCTCATCTACGGAATAAGCTATATTGCCATTGTTTTGGGTCTCGCTGCCCTCAACTTTAACCACCGCGAATTGGTGTAAAGGAGCTTAAATTATGGCCGATGATGATCGTCCCAGACGAAGTTGGCGCGAAATAGACAATATGCGTGAGCGCAGCTATTACCGCAGCGATAATAGTAGCCCCGGCGGCAAAAGGCGGGCGAGGAAAGAAGAAATAGAGTCACGCCATTATAAGAGCGAACTGGACAAAATCTTCTCCGGCGGCTCACTCGCGCCTGGCATAGCCGAAAAACTGGCCGAAGCACCGGTTTCCGAAGAGAGCAAAGAGCGCCATGAGCTCATCAAAAAAATTCGCAGCGAGGAAAAGCCGGCTAAGCTCATGGAATATCTCACAAAACTCTACAAGATGAGTAACTCCCTGCCCAGAGTAGAAGATGTGCTCATTCCGGCCACCGAGCACAGTAATCCGGCCATTGCCCTCGCCGCGCTGGAACAGCTGAATGATCTCCTGGAAAACGACTTATTAAAACGAGCCGCCTTTTTAAAGCAAAAGCTAAAAAGCGTCATCAGCCTGGATGAAGACGAAGAAGTGACGGAAGAGGCGCAGAATCTTTTGGCTAAATTACCTTAACCACTTTTTTAATTCTTCCCTAAAAAGATCGGCCGGATCAAAATAATTGCCATGGAGTTTAGTGCTCCAATGCAGGTGGGGACCGGTGACGCGCCCTGATTTGCCCACAGCGCCGATGAGCTGCCCTTTTTTCACCATATCGCCGGTTTTTACATCAAGGCGCGACATATGAAAATAGAGCGATTGCAGCCCCTGGCCGTGGTCGATAATCACCAAACTGCCGGGATAAAAATGGTCCGGCGAAGCGAGAGCCACACGCCCGTCACCCATAGCGTAAATAGGATCCCCAACCTTGCCATCAAGATCTAAGCCGAAATGCACCGATTTTTGCACCCCATTAAAGAGGCGGCGCACACCAAAGGGGCTGGTAATAGCATCATCGCGCGGCCAGAAAAACTCGCCTTGCCAATGGCGTTCAGCGTCTAAATCAGCTAATGCCGCCTGGACTTTAGCTCCCTCTTTTTTTATGCGGGCTTTAAGAGCCGGTGGTTTTTTATCCACAAATTTTTTATCGACCTTGAGAGTACTTGTTTCATATTCTGCTGCAATTACCGGTAGTTCCACACTTTCGCTATTACCATCGGCAGCACAGGCAAGCGTAGCTGTTGATTTACTATAAGCATGCGGCAATGAGGCAAAGGCGCATTTTTGGCCATTGAGTACAAAAAATTCCAGTTTAGTATCAACAAATTGGCAACTGCTGACATCTTTTTTAAAATGCAATAAACTAAGGTGCCCGTTAGAAAGCGGCGGGATAACTTCTACTGTTTCTTGAGTGGAAAGCGCCATCAAAGAGGCCATTATTACAAAGTATTTTAACATAGTTTGACTCCAAAGCGCCAAGCAGTCTATAAGCAGGCTGCGACTTTCACTATAAGGGTCGCGGCCGGGCTTGTCACAAAATGTGCCAAACGAGGAAAATATGCTCACGAAAAAACTGTTGTCTAAAATAGAAGCACTCAAAATTGCCATCATCGGTGATATGATTCTCGATGAATATATCTACGGCCAAACGAGCCGCGTTTCCCGCGAAGCGCCGGTGTTGGTAGTGCGCCATGAACGCGCTGAATACCGCCCCGGCGGTGCGGCCAATGCTGTGGCCAATGTAGCTGCCTGGCATACTACCGTTTATCCGCTGGGCTATATCGGCAATGACGAAGGTGGGCGCCATCTCAAAGAACTTTTTACCGCTATGGGCTGCAGGCCGGATGGCTTGGTAGAGTGCCAAAACCGCCCCACTGCCGTTAAAAGCCGTATTTTGGCCGGGGCTTTCGGCACCATGCGCCAGCAGGTTTTGCGTCTCGACCGAGAACCGGATAACGCACCAAGCGCCGCACAACAGGCAAAATTACTGAAAAAACTCGATGAAATCAGCCGCGTTTGCGACCTTTTAATCGTTTCTGATTACGGCAGTCAAACAGTTTCCAAAGCCGTTATTGACAAGATACGTGCTCTGGCCGCAGCCGGTTTGCCGGTTTATGTCGATTCCCGCTATAACTTGGGCGCCTTCAGCGGCGTTAAAGCCGTTACCCCCAATACCCCGGAAGCCGAAGCCTTTTGCGGTAAACCGGCCGAAACAGCCGCCGCTGTCAGCATAGCCGGTGAGTATATTTTGGATTCTTTGCAACTTAAAATGGCTCTGGTCACTCGCGGCAGCCAAGGCATGGCACTTTTTGAGCCTGGCAAAAAACCGTTTTTAATTCCGGCAGATGGCAGCACGGAGGTTACCGATGTCACCGGAGCAGGAGATACAGTTATTGCCCTTTTTGCCATGGGGATAGAAGCCGGCATGAGCCCCAAAGAGGCCATGAAACTGGCCAATAAAGGGGCCGGTATTGTGGTAACCCGCATGGGCGCCGCCACCGTAGATCCACAACAACTTCTGGAAGACAAAAATGCGTAACTCACCAAATACTAAGGATAAAATTGTTACTCTTTCCAAGCTCTCGGAGCTTTTGCCGCCGCTTAGAGCGGCCGGTGCCAATATTGCATTAGCTAACGGTGCTTTTGATATGATTCACGTTGGTCATGTGCGTTATTTGCAGGCGGCAGCCAAATTGGCAGATATTTTGGTGGTGGCTGTAAATAGTGATTCATCCGTCAAAATGAGCAAGGGCAACTCACGCCCTATCATCCCAGAGGAGGAGCGTGCCGAAATGGTGGCAGCTCTGACCGGCGTTGATTATGTGGTTATTTTTAACGAAAAAAGCGTCTCTGAGGTCATTCGCGCTATCCGCCCGGATTTTCATGTAAAAGGCACAGATTACACCCCGGAAAATGTCCCGGAAAGCGCTCTGGTAAAGGAGTTTGGCGGCAGGGTAGTTATTGCCGGCGATCCTAAAAACCATTCTTCCACACAGATCATTAAAAAGCTAAAAGACAACTAAGCAAAATCCATTAGAGCACTTATCATTGGCACATTTCTTTTAACAACAATCTCTGTTAACAGCATTACTACTTGCAATTATAAATTTTGTTACAAATAATGTTAATCGGTGCTCATTCCTATGGTTCAATTCTGAGCCATACATTTTGGGAGAGTAAACAATGCAACACAAAATATGCAGGTATTTTTGGGTAGGCTACGGGCTGGCATTTTTATTAACCATTACGGCCTGTAAAAACGATCCAACCGCCGGTAAGACACCGGAAAAAGAGGGAGATGCCTGCTCGCAGGACAACAATTGCCCTACTCCGCTCATCTGCATAGAAAGTATTTGCCGCAAAGTTTGCGTTGCCGATAAAGACTGCGACAAAACCCAAGCTTGCAAA
>JAEEML010000053.1 GCA_016283195.1 Deltaproteobacteria bacterium
ACATCGGCAAAGCCTTTGCCAGTCGTCATCTCTTTGATAATTGTGTATTTATTTAGCGCATATATGTAAGAGAGGTAAATAGCGCTCTGGAGAGCATCTTCGTTATTGTAACTTCTATTGCTGGTTACATGAATATGGCTTTCATCGAGAGCCCTAGCCACCGCTTCGGCATTACCGGCGAGAGTTTCTGCTAATAGCTCGCGCGATGATTCAATAATATGGTTAGTTACCGCGTAATCGTCATTGGCTTCGATAGCGTTAAACCACTCCTGGCGCACCTCTTTATTAGGTATGCGGCAAGTGCCATCTTCACGGTTATAAGCCAGGTACCCCACATGAATGAGGTAAGTAAAAGCGTCGCCCCGGGTAGAAAAATCGGTCATGGTATTCATGTAGCGGGTGACATTTACCGGCACATTTTCCCCGGCCAGCATTTTTATGACATCATCCTTCATGCCGGCAAAATTGGCCTTAATACGGTCACTTATCACCGCATAAGTGGAAGTTTTGCCCCAATAATCGTCAAAAATGCCCTCCTCCATGGAGCGCACTACCGACTCGGGGTTATAAATCTCCAGACCATGCTGCTTATAGCCGTCGTACCAGCGGCGGCACTCGGCAAAATCCATATTATATTTGGCGCAGAGCTCTTTTACCTCCGGCTCGGTAAAGCCGATAAATTCTGCCAGCGGCCCGCCGTCCAAAATGGTAAATTCCCTAAAATTATTGAGCTTCGACTGCACTCTGTCGCGCACGATGGGGAGGATGCCGGTTAAGTAAGCAAAGTGGATAGCCGGGCGCAGGGTGTTACTCTTAAAGAGGCTATTTAAAAGGTTAAGGTACTGATTAAAAAGCTCTTCCGGTATTTTTTCGCGCACCAAAACATCGTATTCGTCCATAATTATGACAAATTGCTCGCCGGTTTTGTCAAAGACTTTTTGGAGGCACTGGGCAATGGAGTCATCATCACTAAAAGTAATAGTAGAAAATTGCTCGGCAAATTCTGTGCGAATATTCTGATGGAGCTTTAAAATGAGCTTTGGTAATTCCAGCGTAGCGCGAAATTCGCTATTGACATCAATATGAATAACATTGAATTTATTGAGATTCTTCTCAAAATCCGGCGTCCTTGAAATCTTAAATTGGCTAAAGAGCTCTCTTGAATCACAGCCTTTGGAGTAGTAAGCCGCCAGCATATTGCCGGCAATGGTTTTGCCAAAGCGGCGCGGGCGGGAGACGCAGAGATATTTGTTGCTACTGCGGGCCAGTTTTTCAATAGCGGGAATTAGCATGGTTTTATCCACATAGATCTCCGCCGCCACTGTTTCCTTAAAGTTATAATTATTAGGGTTCAGATAGATACTCATAAAAGCCTCCCGGCGGCGCAGTATAGCATAGGCGCCGGTGCCCGGCTAGGGCCTTTAGGGTGAGAGCTATGACTTGAGCGGTAAAAGTGCCTGCTTTGGCCACTTCCGGCGGGGTTAGTCTTTTATGCAACGCACCGAGCGACCGTCCCACTCATGGCTGCTGCGCACTTCCACGCTGCTATCCACAATTAGGTGGAGATAGCTGCAGCAGGAGCGGTTACTGTTTTTCGTACTGGACCAGAAGCTGGCGCTCGCCCCGAAAAGCAAGTAGCTTCTTCCGATGTAGGAGTATTCCCCGGCCGGGAGCGCCCCAAAGCCATAGTTATCTTTTCCTGCCCAGCTGCTATGTTTGAGACTATCAGCACCTTCTTTTCCTGCTCCAACATAGGCCAATAGTTTTTCAAAATCTGTTTTTGTTGGCAAATGCCAGCCACTGGGACACACCTTTTTAGTATCAAACCATGAGTATAAGCAGCCATAATTTCTAATAAATCTTGAATCTTTATCAGTATTGGCTTTGCAGTTAATACTATCTTTGAAGATACCACTATCAGTGATATACCTCATATTTTCTGCCATCCAGGTTTGATTGCCGATTTTTACAGTTTTATAGGTATTGCCATCGCGCTGGTCGGTAAATGAGCCGTATTCCACCTTATTCTCAGCTACTGCCTGGGAGGCAGCATTATTGTCTTGAGACTGAACAGGCTCCTTAGTAGCTGTTTTGGAGGCATCATTGCTAAGCGGCGCTTTTTTCTGCTCCTCATTATTTATCTCTTTTATGCAGCGTACCGAAATGCCGTCACCCTTCCAGTATTCGTGCACACCAGCTTTGCTATCCACAATTAGGCTGTATGCGTAGATTTCATTGCTTTCCGTACTGGACCAGAAGCCAGAGCCCGACCCGAAATACTTGTAGCCGCCGTTGGAGTAGTTGCCGGCCGGGAGCGCCGAAAAGCCATAGTTATCTTTTCCTGCCCAGCTGCTATGTTTGAGATCATCAGCCCCTTCTTTTCCTACTCCAACATAGGCTAATAGTCTTTCAAAATCTGTTTTTGTTGGTAAATGCCAGCCACTGGGGCACACCTTTTTAGCATCATCCCATGAGTATAAGCAGCCATAATTACTAATAAATCTTGAATCAGCATCAGTGTCGGCTTTGCAGGTAACATTCTTACTGATATATCTCATATTTTCTGCCATCCAGGTTTGCTTGCCGATTTTTACAGTTTTATAGGTATTGTCATCGCGCTGGTCGGTAAATGAGTCATATTCCACCTTATTCTCAGCTACTGCCTGGGAGGCAGCATTGCTAAGCGGCATTTCTTCCTGCTCCTCATTATTTATCTCTTTTATGCAACGCACCGATAAATAGCTGGCACTTTTACCGCTATTGACTATGGTTTTGCTCGCATCGACATAGAGGCCATAAGCATTCTTTTTATTTTGTTCCGTGCTGGACCAAAAATAAGCTGCCACCTCGCCCTCTGAACAGCCTTTTTTCTCACATTTGCCGGCCGGGAGCGCTCCAAAACCGGATACATTTTTCCCTCTGTCCCATTTTCTGTGTCTTAAATTATCCGAACCTGTTTCCCCTTTGCCAACGCTGGTTAAAAGGCGCTCAAATTCTACTCTTGAGGGGAGGTGCCAGCCATTGGGGCAGACTTTTTTAGCATCGGCAAAATTATATAAATATCCGTATTCATTGGGCTTTTGTGTTGATTTGAAATCTATTCCATCAGCAATATATTTCATATTCTCGGCCAGCCAGATTTGCTGTCCGATTTTTACTGTCTTATAAGTATTGCCATCGCGCTGATCGATAAAAGTATTTAGAGTGTTCTCTTCTTCGGCGTCCTTAATACAACGCACCGAAAGAAAATCTGTACCCTGGCTGTTGCAGCTCTTGGCCGAAACGCTGCCTGGCCCTATCGTCATGGAGTAGGCGTCATTATTACTCTCTTTGCTGCACTTGGTAACTGTCCAAAAATAGGCCATAGAGCCCAAAGAAGCAAAGCTATCCGCTTTAAAAGCACCGGCCGGCAGAGCCGAAAAACCGGAGCCGTTTTTGCCGTCTTTCCAGCTACTGTCCCGGAGATTTTCAGAGCCTTCCTGCCCTTCGCCGACATGGACCAAAAGGCGGCTAAATTCCACTTTCGAAGGCAAATGCCAGCCGGCGGGGCACACTTTTTGAGCATCGGCCCAGCTATAGAGGCAGCCGTAATTCTTTACGGAAGCACCATGTTTGGCATCCGAGCGGCAAGCAATATCATCGGCAATATACTTCATATTTTCGGCCAGCCAGACTTGGTTACCTATTTGCACCGTCTTATATTTAGTGCCGTCGCGCTGGTCGGTAACCGAGCCATATTCCTGAGCCAAAGCTGTAGAAGTCGTAAAGATCATAAAAGATAAAAACACAGCTTTTAAATAAGCAGCAGACATATAACCTCCAACAAAATACCAACCGGTCTATTTAACTCTAGGTGGCGGTAACAACAAGCGGCCTTGCAACAGCCTATAACCGAAACTAGCAGTTAATTTCAAATTCCTCCATCAGACACTCGTGGGTCTTGCTCTTTTCATCGTAATTCACGCCGATAAAGAGCAATTTGCCCTGATAATGCGCAAGTGAGGAGAAATATTTCTTGGCTCTAATCTGGGTGAGCGCCGTTTCCGCGTTGCTGTTTCTTTTAAGCTCAATAATCATGGCCGGAAGGCCCGCTACAAAGGGGATAAAGACCACATCGGCAAAGCCTTTGCCAGTCGTCATCTCTTTGATAATTGTGTATTTATTTAGCGCATATATGTAAGAGAGGTAGATGGCGCTCTGGAGTGCATCTTCGTTATTGTAACTCCGGTTACTGGTTACATGAATATGGCTTTCATCGAGAGCTCGCGCCACCGCTTCGGCATTTCCCGCGAGAGTTTCTTTTAAAAGCTCTTCGGAAGCCTCTATAATACGCGTAGTTACTTCATAATCGGGCAAAATGGAAACAG
>JAEEML010000054.1 GCA_016283195.1 Deltaproteobacteria bacterium
ATTTTTCAAAATTTTACAGGGTACCCTGTATATTAGGTATTGAAAATACCTAAACCATTTTTCCGTGCCCATTGGCACAAGGAGCGCAGTATGAAAAAGTGTAATCTCTTAGTTTCAGCAATGTTAACTCTCGCCCTAGCTGCCTGCGGCGGCGCCGGTGAGCAAGGGCCGGAAGGGAAGCAAGGCCCAGAAGGTAAGCAGGGGCCGGAGGGGCCAGAAGGACCGGCCGGTAAAGGCTGCTCGCTAAAAACCAATACCGATGGCAGCGCTACTATCACCTGCCCCGATGGCTCCTCTTTCACCATTGAGAGCGGTAGCGATATACCGGATGGCGAAGGCTTCAATTATTGCATGCCGGATCACTTTGGCCCTAATTGTGAGCCCTGCCCCGCCTGCGAGCACGGCACTTGCAACGACACCAGCAACGGCAATGGCCAGTGTACCTGCGATAAAGGTTACACCGGGCCAACCTGCAGCGATTTAGCCGAAAATTACATGATTGATAACCGCGACAAACATGTTTATAAAACCACGGTTATCGACGGCACTACCTGGATGGCCGAAAACATGGCTTATCAGGATGTGGAAGTTACCTGCTTTGCCAACAAAGAGGCCGATCCGGATTTTATTGAAAACTATGGCTGTCTATACACCTTTGAAGATGCTATGAAAGTCTGCCCTAAGGGCTGGAAATTGCCAACAAAAAATGATTTTGACAGTCTATTAGATGCAGTTGGCACTTCGGGTTTGGAATGTTCGCAAAATCTGCGGGCGTCGAGTTGGAATAGCGGCGCTGATACTTTCGCCTTTGAGGCCCTACCCGCCGGTTACTACTCCGAGGGCACTTACCGCAGTTTCGGCATGGTCGCCGACTTTTGGTCGTCATCGGAGAGTGGCAATAACGCCTACTACCTTAGCTTGAGTAATGACAATGCTCCAGTGAATAGCTACTATAAAACTACTGCCTTCTCCGTACGCTGCCTAAAGGACTAAAAAGCCTAAATAAATACACCACACAGCTTTCGCCGTGTGGTACATTTTTCTTCTAATCAAGCAATTTCACATCAATTTCGGCAAATTCGGCCGCTTCTTCTTTGCTGTGACCAAGGGCCATGAATTTTTGGGCCAGTATAATTGAGTTAAAAAGGATATTTTGTTACATTGCCTAAGTTCATGCGCCCTCACTGCGATGAGGGATAAAAATAGCCAGACGGCCAGGTGGTAAAGGAATGAAAATAGCTTTTATAAGTGGCGGTTACCCTGCACCAAATGCTCCTCAAATAGCTGTTTTTTTACAAGAAACAGCCTTTTCTTTGGCGCGGCTTGGCCATGAGTGCGTTATAATCAGCCCGGTGAGTATCTTTAGATTTAGTGCCCTCGGTTTAACCGAAAAAATCTATAATGAAGAGCGCGACGGCGTAACTATTGAAATCCGGCGCCCGCTCTTTTTTAGTGCTTCTTCCCAAAAAATCGGCTCTTTTAATACTTACAAAATAACGCAAAAAGCCTTTGAAATGGCCGTAGCCGGCGAAATGGCCAAGCTGAAAAAAAAGCCCGATTTACTTTACGGCATCTTTATGTATCCCGGCGGCAAAACGGCCGTAACCATGGGAGAAATTTTTAATATCAAAAGCGTTGTCGAAGTCGGCGAAGGCGAATTTTGGAGCATTGTCCCTTATGGCCCCAAAAGAGCCGGGCGCGAAATAGGCGGTGCAAGTCTAATAAATGCCCTGGGCAGCCATTTGGCGCGGCGCTTAAAAGAAGAGCTAAATATAGCGCCAGAAAAAATCTTTGTTGAGCCCAACGGCGTGGATAGAAAGCTGTTTAGACCCCTTGATAAAAATATGTGCCGCCGCAAACTCAGCTTGCCGCCAAACTCCTTTATTGCCCTTTTCGTGGGCACTTTTAATGAAAATAAAGGTGCAAAAAAAGTATTAAAAGCTGTTGAAAATATTCCTGATTTACAGCTAGTAATGATTGGCCGGGGCGAAGAAAATATTCATTCGGAAAAATTGCTTTTTAAAGGCATTGTTTCACATGAAACATTGCCGCTTTGGTACGGAGCTGCCGATCTTTTTGTCCTGCCCACCAAAGTTGAAGGCTCTTGTAACGCCATTTTGGAAGCTATGAGTTCGGGCCTCCCCATTGTAACTTCTCTCGGCGAGCATCTGGATGATTTGGTAACTGACGAATGCGCTATAAGAATAAATCCAGATGCTCCGGAAGAAATAAGCGCAGCTATCTGCAAAATTAAAGATAATCCCGAGCTGAGAGCAAAATTAAGCGCTGCGGCCTACAAAAGATCGGCTCTTTTTGATAGTGTCAGTCATGCGGAGAGGCTTAGCCGCCGTTTTTTGGAACTCACCGGTCTGGAGGCTTAAATGGCGGATGATTTAAAGGGGCTAAATGTTATATCTTTTACCACCGGTCACCCCTGCAGCGATGGGCGGATTTATTATAAAGAGGCTAAAACACTGGCAAAATTTGGAGCAAGTGTTACTGTTTTGGCCCCAAATATTGCTAAAATCCCGGAGCAGCCGCAGGGAGAAAATGTCACTTTTAAACTCTTTGATATTAAAAAAGGGCTGAAAAATCGCTTTATTCATGGCCATAAAATTTACCGCTCACTTCTGAATACAGACGGCGACCTCATTCATTGCCATGAGCCGGATGGGCTTTTCTGGGCTCTGCTCATCAAAAGAAAACGCCCGAATTTAAAGATTATTTTTGATAGCCACGAAATGTGGGGAGCGGATTTAGCCAAGCGCCTTCCGCCCATGCTCTGGAATAGCTCACAAAAAGGCTATGAGCTTTTTGAAAGCAACATGATAAGAGAGTGCGACGGCGCCTTTGGTGCTTCTTTGGCCATAAGCAATTATCTTAGCCACCATTTGCCGCATAATAATTTAGCCACCATTTTTAACGTGCCCACCAAAGCGGCTTTTCCCGAGCTTGAACCGGCAAAATTGCAAGAGCCCATCATTTTGCTGCATGAAGGAAGTTTAAGTTTTAATCGCGGCTTAAAAAATATGGCTATGGCCGTAAACGAGCTGAAAAATGATTACAATATTAAGCTTAAAATTGTTGGCGATGTTTTCGGTGAAGAAAAAGCATGGCTCGAAAAATATATAAAAAATCATAAGTTAGAAAATATTATTCAGCGCACCGGCTGGCTGCCTTATGAAAAGGTCGGCCCGGAAATAGCCAGCGGGCACATTGGCCTTAATTGCCACGAATATAATCCCCTAAATGCCATTGCCGCTCCCAATAAGTGCTTTAATTATATGTATTACGGCCTGGCGCAGGTGGCTCCGGATTTTCCCAAATCACACTATGCCATCTTGGCAAAAGAGGGGGCTTTAGAGAGCTTTAAAGCCGACAACTATAAATCAATGCTGGAAGCTATTAAAAAATACCTCAATAATTACAGTTTATTAGAAAAAGCGCGGCAAACGGCTCTTAAGCTTTCAAAAGAAAAATATCGCTGGGAGCACATGGAAAAGCCTCTTTTGGATGTCTATAGGCATGCTTTGCGCTAAAGTAAAATATCACCCCGTCACCTGGCCGGGGGGAGCTAATTTTGCTCTTTTTTTATCGCATGATGTGGATATTTTGCACCAGGGCAACTTTTTTAGTCAGCTCGGGCTTTTGCACCGCCGCGCTCCGGGGGCCTTTCTGCGCCAGCTTTTCTCGCCGGCAGAACCGGAAGCCGGTTTTAAAGAAATTTTAAAGATTGAGGCTAGTTACGGCTTTCATTCAACATTCTTTTTTTTAGAAGATAAAACATTTTCCCGCTATGGAGGGCGCTATATTTTTAGCGATCCGCTGCTTTTAAAAATAGCTGCTATGCTGCAGGCCGGCGGCCATGAAATAGCCATGCAAGGAACTTATAGAGCCCTTGATAAGCGGGAAAAATATGAGCAGGAAGCCGCCTCTTTTATTAAAGCTTTTGGGCAAAAGCCGCTGGGAGTACGCAATCATTACTTAAGGCATAACGGCCTAAAAAGCTGGCAGGCGCAAGCGGAGGCCGGTTTTTTATATGATGCCACTATGGGTGAGCGCTTTAAAGTAATTAGCCAAAGTGCGCCGGCAGGGCCATTTTTCCCGCTCACTAACTACCCGGATTTTCTTGCCTTTCCCACTACTATTATGGATGTGGCTCTCTTTGCCCAAATGGCCGGGAAAAATTATAATAAGACTCTTAAAGCAGCAAAAGAGTGCTGCCGAAATGTTATTACTGCCGGCGGCGTGGTCACTCTTAATTTCCATAATAATTATTTTGCCGCTCCCGAATTTAGTGAGCGCGAAGCCTTATATAATGACCTCTTATCTTGGCTAGCCGCCCAAAATCCCTGGAATGCCACCGGCTGGGAAATTGCCGATTATTACCGCCGGGCAAGAGTGGAGATTTATAAATGAAAATACTTAGTTATCGCCAATTTTTTACTTCGGATGACGGAGTGAACAATCGCCAGCCCAGAGAGCTTTTAAACGAACTGGCCCGGCGCGGACACCAGATTATTGTCTTAAGCGATGATTACAAAATAAATGCTGATGAACCGCTTTCCGAGTATCACCAATTTGGCCGCGGTTATTGGCACTTAAAGCGCTTTAAAACGGCTAAAAACATGCGCGCCAGTTTAAAAAATCGTTTAAAAACCTATGGTTATTATTCAGGAAAAGCGCTTTTATACGGCCTTACTCTGCCAAAACCTGATTTAATTTATACCAGCATTCAGCCGCTTTTTGCCGGGCTAGATGCGCTCATGCTGGCCCAAATTCATCATGTGCCGCTGGTGATGGAAATCCGCGACCTCTGGCCCGATGACCTGGTAGCAAGAAAGGTTATCTCCCTAAAAGCCGGCCTCCCCATGTACCCCATGGCCACCCTTTTGTATAAAAAAAGCACCCATATTATTAGTGTCACCCCGGGCATTAAGCGCGAACTTTTGAAAAAGGGCCTATCCGATGAAAAAATCGATGTCCTGCCGGTGGGCTGCGATAAAGCACTTTTTGCCTCTTTGCCCAAAGATATCCGGGCTAAAACCCGGCAAAAATATGGCTGGGGCGATGATTTTGTGGCCATTTATCCAGGCACCCACACTGAGGCCACAGCTATTGATGTTGTGGTAAAAGCTGCTAATATTCTCAAAGAAACACCTAATGTGCGCTTTGCTCTTTTTGGCGCTGGACAGTGCAAAGCCGGGGCCATGGAGCTGGCTAAAAATATGGGCCTTAAAAATATAGAGTTTCATGATCCGGTGCCCAAATCGGAAGTGGCCGCTATTATGAAAAGCGCCGATATCGGCCTTTTAAATTTGCAAAAAAGCCCGATAATCCACATTTTCTTTGAAAATAAATTTATGGATTACATGGCTGCCGGCCTGCCGGTTTTTGGCAGCATGGAAGGCGAACAAGCCGATATTATTAAAAAATATAATTTTGGCAAAATAGTTCCCACCGGCGATTTTGCCTCACTTGCCGAGGTTATAAAAAATGCCGCCGCCGGCGAATATGACCTAAAAGATATGGGCCAGAGAATCAAAGAATACGGAGAAACGCGCCTTAACATGGAAGAAATGCTCAGGCTCTATGCCGATAGAATTGAGCAAATCGGCCGCGGGGAAAAGATAACTAAGGCTTATGAGCCGAATTTATAATTTACTTTTTTATGCAAATCTAAAATGGCATTTTACTTTTGCATAAAATGCTTAATGCGCCCATAGGCATATTTGGCATAAGTGCCCGCCAAAAAGAGATAAGGCGATTTTGTAGCAATATTAGCCAGATGTCCCGGGTTAGCCGGGAGCGTTAAAAGCTCTGGATCATTCCTTTTTAAAAGCTCATTGTGAATGATATTTTTTGTGCGCTCGGCTGCCGGCACTCCCAGCCAGTAAGCAATAACATCACGTGAATTAAAGATATTTACTCTATTTACTCCGCAAAGAGCATATAAATTTCCGCCTTGGTTGGCCCAGCGCCCCATGCGGTTTTCCAGGTTAAAGAGGTCAAAGAGGTACTCATTTTCCCCCAAGCTGCAGGCATCTTGAAGCCATTTTTCCACCTCTTTTTTGGCGAGTATCTCATAATTATGGATTTTACACAAAATATAAAAGGCGTTGCAGTAATTTGGCCTAAGCCCGCCGCCAATATAATTATTGCCGATATGACCAATAATATCACCATTGATAATAGCTGTATTTATTGAGAAATTTTTGCGCAAAGTATAGGCCAGATCAACAGTGCCCCGGTCATAATAGGGGCCAATTATCTCTTCAAGCGCCGCATGATAAGCTTCCGGAGCTTTTAAATCCTCGATCATCAGGTGCACTTTTCCCTGGCGCCGGCAAATTATCTGCGGAATAACCAGGTCCGAATGCCAGGGAGCATAATTATGCCTGAAGGTATATATCGGCACATCACCAAGGTTTCTTTGCAAAAAGCTTAAAATCAGGCGGCTATCGGCACCAGCCGTCAGTGGACAGGCAAAAGAATATTTTTCACTAAAAGCTTTTGTAATATTATCAATAAGTTCTGCCGAAGCGGCAATAGTATCTTCGCTGCTTTTAAGGCTTACTATTTTTAAAGGCACCCGCATAACCTGGCGCCTTTTTAAATCCAAAATATGGTTTGGGAGCAATATTTTTATATTATCATAATTAGTTATATCACCGGGAAGCGGCTGGCTGTAATTTTCACTGCCACGGCGAATAGCCATGCTTTCAGCGGAAAATCCATAATTAAAATAGCCGGCAACAAGATGCGGCACCGAACCTATGACCCAATCCTTTTCATCATAGCCATAATAAATCGGTATGGAGTGCATGGCATCACCGAAGACATAAATTTCCTGGCCATGAGCATAAAAAATAACAAAATTACCGGCCAGGCGGCTGCTAAAATCATAAATATCTTTATAATTCGGCCCATGGTTCAAAAGAGCTAATGCCAGTTCTTCTTTTTTAATGCTATTTTGCGAATCCACACAAAAACCGATAATTACAAGCTGCTCATTTTTGCGCTCGGCATAAGTAGCCGGAGTTCTTGCAGTATAATTAAGAATATACTTCCCGCGGCCAATAGCTAAATGGCGCCGAAAAAGCGCCTCTTCCTTTGGGCTAATCATAAAAGTAAAAGTGGCTTCATCAAAAGAGTAATTCATTTTGTCACCTTCCCTTTGGAGCCGCGCCGGCTTTTTTTCGTCCATTTCCAGATATTTACGCTAGTCATGCGGATTTCGTCTTCATAGTTCTCTATGAGCTCAAAAAGGCCTTTTTCGGCTATATAAGGGCTAATGGTTCTGCCATAACAGATAAGATAGACATAAGGATCTTTTCTCTTCCTATTAATAGTTGCGCAAATGGCATCTATAACCTCAGCATAAATATCCGGCTCAAAGGGATTAAACAAAAAATAAACATTAAATTCTGCGTAGTTATCAAAATTTGTCGCATCATCGTGAAAAAGCTCAATCTCGGGCATCTTGAGCTTTTCAAAATTTTTCACCGCTATTTCATATAAGCTGTCTTCTATTTCCAAGCCGGCAATGCGCTTAAAAGGATAATGCGAAGCATGAAGCAGCACTCCGCCTTTGCCGCAGCCAATATCTATAAATTTGTCATCGGCACAAATATCTATTTTTTTCATAATGTTATCAAAAGACTTTTTCTGCGTTAAGGCATAACCGTGGCTGCCTTTTCTCTTTATGCCCAGCGATTTTTGGCGCAGGGAAAAGTCAATACCCTGCGGCTTTTCCAGGAGCAGGGATTTCAGCACAAATTTTACCCCTCTAAAAAGTCTTTTTACATTCTTCTTTAGGCTTTTCTTTAGCTTCATTTCTTATTAACTCACTAATTTTATAGGCTTTTAAGCTTTATTTTTGGCTATTATAAACAGGCGTCAGCCAGTGACTAAATTTAGCATTTTTACCGCAAACAGCGGCTAAATAGGCAGTATGCAGTCTCTTAGTTATTTGGCCTTCTTCTTTAGTAATTTCATAATGATCCACCGAGAATATCGGGGTTATTTCCATTGAGGAGCCACAGAGGAAAGCCTCATCGGCATTATAGAGCTCGGTGCGATCGATGGTGCGCTCTTCTACCTTAATATCTAAATCGTGGGCCAGAGTGATTATTGAATCGCGGGTGATGCTTTCCAAAACGCTATCTGTAAGGAGCGGAGTTATGAGCCGGCCATTTTTCACCATAAAGAGGCAGGAGCCGGGCCCTTCTGATATATGGCCGTTATTATTAAGAAATATCGCTGTATCATAGCCGTTTTCCAGGGCTTCCAGCTGCCCCATGCGGCTATTTATATAATTGGCGCCACACTTAATGCGCGGCGAAAGAGAGTTATCATTTATGCGCTGCCAGGAAGAGATGCAGCAATTAAGCCCCTTTTTATTATATTCCGGGCTGGTTTTGGCTTTGGGGATGGGAGCAATAAACATATTTACTGGCCCTCTGGAGCCCCAGGAACCAAAACCTTCAATAAAAAGCGTCTGCCTAACTGCCAAATCTTCTTTATATTCATTAGCTTTTATCACCGCTATGAAGGCCTCTTTAAGCTCCTCCAAAGTAAAAGTATCCTCCATTTTAAGGAGGCGCTGCGAGCGTTTAAGGCGCTTAAAATGGTCAGCCAGTCTAAAGGCAAATAGCTCTTTTTGTTCACTATTCCAATAGCAGCGAATGCCTTCAAAAACATTTAAGCCAAACTGGGATGTTGGAGCCAAAACATTAATATTTGCCTCATAGACGGGCACAATTTTCCCGGAAAGCCAGATAAAACGCTCTTCTACTTTTGGGGGCATAATATTCTCCTACTCTGCATCGGGAAGATGGGCCAGGCGCACAGTTTCTTCATGAGCCTTTTGGGCCGCTTCGGCATCGCTCAAATTGCTATCAATTTTTTCTTCATAAATATTATTTTTACGAAAGACTTTGGGAATAGTTTCCAGCAAGATTTTTAAATCTATCAACACACCGTATTTATTATATAAATCCACATATAGATTATCATAATAGACTTTTTCTTCCCAGGAATTTTCGTTGCGCCCTTTAATCTGCGCCAGGCCGGTAATACCGCCTTTTACGCTAAAGCGCTTTTTATATTTTTTATTTAAGGTATTATAATCACCCAAAGAATAAGTAACCGGCGGTCTGGGGCCAACAATAGAAAGATCACCCTTTATAATATTAAAAAGCTGCGGCAATTCATCCAGGCTGGTTTCGCGCAAAAAATGGCCGACTTTTGTCACGCGGGGGTCTCCGGAAAAGTTAAAAATTCCCGCACCTTGTTTCTCTGCACCCACCACCATGGAGCGAAATTTATACATATTAAAAACGCGCCCGTTTTTAGTTAAGCGCTTTTGTTTAAAAATAGCCGGCCCCCTGGAATCATATTTAATAGCCAGCGGGATAATCACAAAGGCCGGAATTAAAAGCGCCGAAAAGCTGCCTGCCACGGTTAAATCAAAAGATCTCTTAATAATATCATTGGCTTTTCTAAACATTTTGTTTCTCAAAAGGAGCATAGGTGCCAAATATATCTGCGGCTTTCTCCGCCCTCCTTATAACATTAATACTCCCATCAGGCAAAAGCTCCAAGATGGGAAAATTAGGCAAAATAAAGGGCGGTTTCATCACCAGGGAGTAGGCGCCGACATTTTGATAAATAAGCATATCGCCTTTAGCTAGTAAACCGCTAAAATTACGCGTTAAAAGATCTCCCTCCATACAGGTATAGCCATAAATATCTATCTCACGATATTTTTTTACTTTTTCTCCGCAGCGGACAATCAGCGGCCAGTGGTTTTTGCGGCTCATGGCTGCCGGCAGATTAAAGCGTGAAGCCAAAACTAAAGCCGCCGGCTTACTAATTTCTTCTTTTATATCCAGCACGGTGGTTACAAAAGTTAAGGCCCGGCTCGCTATGGCCCGGCCAGGCTCTAAAATAAGGCCAGGCGGCTCAGGAAATGTTGCAAAATTCTCTTTAAATATTGCGGCAATTCGCCCGGCATATTGCTTAAAAGTCGGCTTATCTCGCGCCGGAGCAGCCAGCCCGCCACCGAGATCCAAATATCGGGGCATTTTTTTTAAACTTTTGGCCAGGTTAGTTAGTGCCTTAGCCTTTTTTTCCCAAATTTCCAAGCTCTCGCCGGGCAGATGCAAGTGGAGGGCAAAAAAATTAATATTTTTATTTTCATAAATAAATTCAATGACTTTATTGAAAATTTTACCTTTAGGGTCAAGGCCAAAGCGCGAAGGAGAAGAAGAAAGCTCAGGAAAATTTAAGCGCACGCCGATATTAAAAATATGCTGCGGATAGAGGGGCAGCAGCTCTTTCAGCAAATTAAAGTCGCGCTCATTATCAATATTTACCGCTCCGCCCTTAAGGAGCACCTCTTTAAATGTCGCCGCCTCTTTATATGGGCCGTTAAAAATAATTTTTTTTGGGCTTATAGCCAGTTTTTTGCTTAAATAAAACTCCATTCCAGAAACAATTTCAGCAAAGGAGCCTAGGGCATCAGCCGCCGCTACTATTTGCGGCAAGTAATTGGTTTTATAGGAATATGCCAGATAAGTATTGGGGTAAATTGCCCTAAAAGCACTTATAAGTTCATTAAAATCCTTATTAAACTCAGCTCTATCAAAAATGTAAAAAGCTTCTCCGTAAAGGGATCTTAACTTTTTTAAAAGCTCTTTACCTGGCCCACTCATCTGCTTTCCCGGTAATTATTTTAACAGCTTCAATCACTGCTTTCTGATTTTGGGCATACTCTGCCGGGGTAGCTGCGGCCGCCTTTTTTTCGAATTCGCGCAATTTAGCCATTTCATTAGCAAAAATTGTTCTCACTTCGGCAATGGAAGCCGCCTCTTCGTAGTTACAAAAACTGCGCGCCAAAATGGCTCTGGTTGAGCCTAAGCGATAATGCTCCATAATGATTTTTTCGGCCGGCAAAAGCCCGGCGCCAAGGCGGGCAATGCCGCCAAAACCATAAGGAAAACCGGCTGCTTTTATTTTTTGGCAAATACGTTCAACGGTACCGTTAGCCAAAAGCTCAAACATGAATTTTAGCCCGTAGCTAAGGTGTAAATCATTTAAACCAATATGAAATTCATCTATTTCTTTAATGGATAAAACATCCGGCAAAATAGCTTCGGCCTCTTTGGTTTCCAAAAGCAAATTAGTTTTAGCTCTGCCGTTTACCGCTTTTAAAAAGTGCTCCACTTCGCCAAAAGTTTTCCACATGGGCAGCATCAGCACTTCGGCGCCGCTATCAAGAACCTTGGCTATTTCTTCATCAGAGCTTTTGTTCCAGGGATTTACGCGCACCATAAGCTGCGATTTTTTAAGAACTTTTTTAAGTTTTGCTATATCGCTTATTGAGTGGTGGGATCTAACTGTATTGCGCCCTTTTTGCCGCTCTTCTTTGCCCAAAACCTCTAAATCAATCCAGAGGCGGTTTACACCATATTCTTCTGCAATTTTAGCTACTTCCGGATTATTGGTGATATAGAAGAGCTCTAAGGGCATAGATTTTCTCTTTAAGAGGCTATGCTCTTTTTTATTTAGTGATGTGGGTGCCGGCTTTGCCGTCGATGGCTTCAGCCAGGTGGGCTGGGTCGGTAATAATGGCGTGTTTACCACCGGCCTTCAAAAAGTTGATAACAGCTTGCATTTTTGGCGCCATGGATCCTTTGGCAAAGTGCCCTTCGGCCAAATATTTTTCGGCTTCGGCCAGGGTGATATTGCCAAGGGCCTTTTGGTCGGGCTTGTTAAAATTGATATAAACCTGCGGCACGGCGGTGGAAATGATGAAGAGATCGGCTTCCAGGTTGGAAGCCAAAACAGCGGTGCCGAAATCTTTATCAATAACGGCGGCTACACCATAGAGGTGGCCATCTTCTTTGCGGATAACCGGGATACCGCCGCCGCCGGTGCAAACTACCATAATACCGGCCTCAGCCAGTGTTTTAATAGCCGGAAATTCCACAATTTCCTTGGGGAGCGGTGAAGGCACCACGCGCCGCCAGCCGCGCCCGGCATCTTCTACAACTGTCCAGCCGAATTCTTTGGCCCGCGCTTTGGCCGTCTCTTCGTCCATAAAGGAGCCGATGGGCTTGGTGGGGTTAGAAAAAGCCTGATCTTTGGGGTCAACGATGGTCTGGGTGACCACAGCGGCCACCTCTTTGTTAATGCCTTTATCTTTAAAGACATTATCGAGCGCCTGTTCCATCATATAGCCGATAGAGCCTTGAGTATTGGCGCCGGATCCGTCCATGGGTTCCATAGGGAGCTCGTTAAGCGCGAGTTCCACGCGGCGCACCACATGGCCCACCTGCGGGCCGTTGCCGTGAGTCACTACCACGTTCCAGCCTTTGGCTACCATGCCGGCAATGTGGCCGGCTGTCTCGTGAGCCACGCCCAGCTGATCGGCAAAGCTATTGTGTTTATTGTCTTTAATGAGGGCGTTACCACCCACGGCTACTACCGCTAAATTTCCTTGTTTTGACATAATATCTCCTTATATTCAGGCTAATTAGCCATTACTTTACTTACCAGAGGCTGCCGGCGGACGGGGCGGTGCATTAGCCCCACAAGCAGCTAGGTTCACACCTATACCCAAAAGGGCCAAAAAGAGCCATAGTTTTAAATTAATGCGCATAAAATTCCCCTAGTAGGCCGCTAAATAGCGCTCTATTTCCCAGGGATGCACCTGAGCAATATATTCCTGCCAGGCTCCCCGCTTGGCTCTGATAAAATTATGAGCACAGTGTTCGCCTAAGGCATCCATAATGAGATTATCGGCCTCGAGAGCGTCAAGGGCCTCAGCGAGACTCCCCGGCAAATTTTTGAATTTATGCTGCTCCTCGGCAGAAAGATTATAAATATTTTCGGTAATGGGGTCCGGCGGCGTAAGTTTCTTTTCAATACCATCAAGGCCGGCCGACAAAATAGCTGCCAGAGTTAAATAGGGATTACAGGAAGGATCCGGGCTCCTAAGTTCTATGCGCGTCGCCTGGCCGCTCCCCTCAGGAATGCGAATAAGCGGCGAGCGATTGCGCCGGGCCCAGGCAATAGTAGTTGGCGCTTCATAGCCGGGTACCAGCCGCTTGTAGGAATTAATCAGCGGATTGGCAATAGCGGTAATTGCCGGGGCATGAGCCAAAATGCCGGCCAGATACTGGCGGGCAATATCACTCAGCCCATAGAGCCCACTCGGATCATGAAAAACATTGCGCCCTCTTTGGCAAAGAGACTGATTAACATGCATACCGGAGCCGCACTGGCCATAAATGGGTTTGGGCATAAAAGTAGCGTGCAGATTGTAATTAAGCGCCGCTTTGCGCACCACAAATTTAAAAGTGCAAATATTATCGGCGGCATTTAAAGCGCTCAAATAGTGAAAATCAATCTCATGCTGGGCCACTGCCACCTCGTGATGACTGGCTTCAATTTCAAAGCCCATTTGCTCCAGCCATTCCACAATCTGGCGGCGGCAGAGCTCGCCTCGGTCAATAGGCGTTAAATCAAAATAGCCGCCGGCATCATGCGTTTTGGTGGTGATATTGCCCTTTTCGTCGCGGTGGAAAAGAAAAAATTCAATCTCCGGCCCCACCATAAATTCAAAACCAAGAGCTGCGGCCTTGGCCAAAGCTTTTTTCAGCACCGTGCGCGGGCAGCCCATAAAAGGCTCACCATCAGCGCCGGCAATATCGCAGATAACTCTGGCCTCTTTGCCGGATTCCCCGCCGTCGTGCCAGGGCAAAATAGCAAAAGTAGAAAGATCGGGCTTTAAAATCATGTCCGATTCTTCAATGCGGGCAAAGCCTTGAATGGAGGAGCCATCAAAGCAAATATGGCCGGAAAGAGCTTTATCCAGTTGGCTTAAAGGTACCTCCACATTTTTGTTTATGCCCATAATATCGGTAAATTGCAGGCGAATGAAGCGTACGCCCATCTTTTCGCATTTTTTAATAATCTCTTCTTTATCCATTTTAGCTTCCTCCAGGAGCCAGAGGGCTAGTAGCACGAAGTAACGATTCTAGCAAGTATCAGAAACAAATATCCTTATTAAATAACATAGTTATTATCCTGACCGCCTCTAACTAAATCGGCCAAAGTAACAGCGGAAAAATAATCAATTGTGGCTTTATAATACCCCTCCCATAGAGATAATGTGCGACATTCCGCCGCCCTTGAACAAGGAGAAGCATCACTTTTAAGGCAGGAAACCGGTGCTAAATCGCCCTCGGCGCTTTTTAATATTTCCCACACAGTATATTGATCCGGCGCCTTTTTAAGGCGATACCCGCCACCTTTGCCATGCACCGTTTCAATAAGATCATTCTTTTTTAATTCCGGCATAATACGCTCTATATATTTAAAGGATATTTCCTGACGGGCGGCCACATCCTTGATGGGTATATAGTCAGCGGAATAGTGCTCGGCCAAGTCAATCATCACCCTTAAGGCATAACGGCCTTTGGTGGAAATCATCATTATTTTTACCTCCCTTATGAGCGACTCTTTTTTTCAAGTATTTCGTCAATATATTTAAGCCGCGCCTCTACATCCTTTTCCCGCCCGATGGGCTCTAAAGATACCAATATCTCATCTTTCAGTTCATCGGGCAAAAATTGCATTTTGGCAATATGGGCCGGAAAATCATGAGCATAGGCATAACCGGCTCCATAGCCCAGTTCTTTTCTATCATAAGAAGTAACGGCATTTATTACACTTTTGGGCGGCTCTAAATTACCGTGTTTTCTGGCCAGATCTCTTGAGGCCATGAGCGCCCGACAGACACTGTTGGATTTTGGCGCTATAGCGAGATACATGACAGCATGCGTCAGCGCATATTCCCCCTCCGGCAGGCCCACAAACTGGAGAGCCGTAAGAGCTCTATTCACCATAGCTATAGCCATAGGATCGGCGAGACCTATATCCTCACTGGCAAAAATCATCATGCGCCGCAAAATAAAGAGCGGATCCTCGCCACCTTGCAACATTCTTTGCAAATAATAGAGCGCCGCATCAACATCGCTGCCGCGCATACTCTTAATAAAGGCGCTGATTAAGTGATAGTGGCTATCGCGATCTTTATCGTGAATCATCATGGGTTTATCCATGATTTCATTCAAAAGATCCATGGTAAATTCCTGCTTTTCGCTGCTGGCGGCCGCCGCGCCTATTTCTAAAAGAGTGAGCGCCCGCCTAGCATCGCCATCGGAGATAAAGGCTATTTGCCTGATTATATCTTCACCGACGCTTATTTCCTGGCCAAGCCAGCTCGGTGCCTTTTCGAGCGCTTTTTTTAAGAGCTTTTGCAAATGCTCTTCACTAAGTTTTTTAAGAGCAAAAATACGCACCCGGGAAAGGAGAGCGCCGTTTATTTCAAAAGAGGGATTTTCCGTGGTGGCGCCGATTAAAGTAATGGTGCCGTTTTCCACATAGGGCAAAAGAGCATCTTGCTGAGCGCGGTTAAAACGGTGAATTTCGTCTAAAAAAAGCACTGTTTTATTCTTTAAGAGGCTGTGCGCTCCGGCCTCCTCGGCCACTTTGCGCACCTCTTTTACACCGGCGCTCACCGCTGAAAGTGTTACAAAATTGGCTCCCACGGCCTGCGCCAAAAGATGGGCCAAAGTGGTTTTGCCGCTGCCCGGCGGCCCCCACAAAATAAGCGAGGGTAAGTTCCCGGAACTTATGAGATTATTTAGAATACGGCCCTTGCCCAAAAGGTGTTCCTGGCCTACTACTTCTGCTATATTTTGCGGCCTTAAAAGTTCGGCCAGCGGCTTATCGTTCATGGTTCCTCACCCAAAAAACGCCACCTCTTTGTTATCACATCATCATGGCTCTAGCCACAATTTATAAAAGCTGCTACAATAGCTCCCGGACTTTTGGGAGACGATTCCATGAATTCCATTCTCTTTGTCGATGACGATCCTTTGATGGTGCGGATTATCAAAGACAAATTAAAAAAGCGCGCCATTTTTACCGCCAGCAGTCTCGCAGAATGTAAAGATTTTTTTGCCGCCGGTCATAAGCCTGATCTCATCATTTGCGACTATTTTCTTAAAGACGGCGAAACGGCTCTCCAAGTGGCAAAACTCGTAAAAGAGTCCAATTTACCGGGTGTTCGCCTCATTTGTGTCTCAGCCGATACTTCACTTAAAGAGGTGGAGGCTTCAAAAGGCATTTTTGAAGCGGTAATAGAAAAAGCAACTCCTAAATTCTTTGAATTTATTGATAATCTTCGCTAAAGGATGACACATGAAAAAGAATTTTTTGGCCGTTTCTCTTTTCTCTTTTTTCTTTCTTATGGGCTGCAGCAAAGACTATGTGCAAATTTGCAAAGACATTTATGAAGAAATCAATAACCTGTCATGCATAAAGACCAACGAAAAATTCAATATTGAGGAGATGTGCCCGGAAAGCTACAACAGCGGCGATTATAATTACGACAAATTCTTTGAATGCGTCAAAAAAAGCCGCACCTGCGATGAAAATGGCGAGTTTATCGATAATATCGGCGACTGCGTAGCTAAATAACCTGCCGACGGCGCTTATTCCTTTTTAGCTCTCTTTTTAAAATAAATTCTTATACTTATGGTCATGACAATTATAAAAATAGTCGCCAGTAATACCTTATTCAAATTAAAATCGAAAAACACATCCAGCGGGCGGTAATAGGTAAAGAGCATGTGCCTTTTGGTAGCGCGCATTTTATCTTCAACATGGTGAATAACCGCCATTTTTTCGCCCCAGGGCGCCGCTTCAAAATAGACATAAGGCAAAAATTTAGCCTGCACAGCCGCCGAAAGTTCCGTTTCTCCCTCTTTTAAGAAATGCTCTCTTTTTTCCTTTGAAAGAGCTTTAAAAGCTGGAAAACAAGCAGCCAGGCGATAAGCCTCCGCTTGATCGCTCCACCATTCGGCAAAGGCTATTTTTTTGCTTTCTTCATCTATATTCTGCCAAAAATATTCCAAAAATTCCGCTTCAATGCTATCGAGAGAATCATACCAGCTGGCCACCACCGCCGCCGAAAGAGCTTCAATATTCATGCCGAACCAGGGAGCTACATCGCTCCCCCCATCCGGAGCCGGCACCATTTCATCATTAACAGAGCTCTCTTTTTTCTTTAAAAGATCAGCGGCGTATTCAGGATTTAGGCGCTGCCACCAATTATTTAAATATTCCGTGCGCTGCTTTTGCGCGAGAGATTGCCACCATCTGGCCGGCTCCATAGCCACCACTGGCGGCTGCATAGCCAGCCATATTTCCGTGATAACGCGCTTTTTATCGCGCTCGGAAAATTCCTCCGGCCCGCGCTCCAAACAGAGGCTTTGGCCATCAAAACGGGCTTTTTGCTCTTCATTATACCAATGAATTTTCAGCTCCTCGGGAATGCGCAGCCAATAGCGCTTAAGTGCTTTATGATAATTCTCGTTGTTATCTTTAAGCCATTTACGCGCCGCATCCACAATATATTCCGGGTATTCCTGAAGCGCTTTGGACATAGCGGCATCCATTTCGGCATCGGTATATTCAAAATAGCCGCTAAGAGCCACTTCCTGCCAAACATCCCAATCTCCGCGCACTATAGCAGAAATAGGCCCTTTTACTCTATTTCCCGCTCTATCTTCCACTTCCAGCTGATAACGCACATTATTGCTACGCATAAGGCGCGTAAGAGAAACCCTATCTTCATAATATATGCTGCCCGCTTTTAAAGTGGCTATATGCTCAAATTCCTCTTCGCTCACACTGCGGTAAAGATGATAATATTTAAGGGCATTAGGCGCGCCGTTTTCGCCTTTATTCGGCACCTCTTCACTGGGAGATAGCGGCCAAGAGACAGCAATAACATCCAAATCATGATAGACTTTTTCTGTCCTGTTGCGGCTTTGATCATCGCGCCAGTCATCATTAATCAGCGCTTTGGCGCTAATAGTAGCAGGTGCGGCCGGCTCTTTTACCGGGCAAGAGACAATCAGCGATTCCAAAGTAGAGGAAAAACCGGCCATAGTCTCGATTTGGGCCATATATTCAAAAGCTTTGCCCATCGGCAGATGGTCTTTTATCACCTCGCTGCCGCTAAAAGCCCGGTAATCCACTTCGCTTAAATCCTTGCTGCCGCTCCAGGAAAGGCCATCAAATTGCACTTCCTTTTTCTTTAAATTAAGAAAAGCTCTAAAAGGCTCTTTATTTAAAAGTTCACCGGCAGTAGCCCGGCGCCCTACCCCTATAGCCACCTCTATTTCTTCGCTGGCTCCGTCTAAACACCTTGCGGTCATGGCAATATTATATGGGGGCAGTTTTTCTTCTAAAGCAGCAGCCAGGTTTTGCACTTTTAAAAGGCGTTTTACAAAAAGATCCACTTTTCTGCTGTAATCGCGGCTCACTATTTCCGGAGTAAAACCAATTTCCACCCCGGATTCCGCAGCGGCAGCCAGCGTATCAAGGAGCACTTTAAGTGAGCTGTTAAGGCGCACCAAAAGCGGGTATTTTTCCCCGGAATCCGCATCTTCGGCCCCAGCTTTATTTATAGCTATTAAATCCCTCTGCACCGCCAAAACGGCCTCTTCTATTTCATCAAGAGCTTCATCGTCATCTTTAAAGCGCGTCTCCACACCGGAGATATTTTGTCCATATTTTTCATAGAGTTTTATCTCATTTTTTATAATGGAAAAATCAAGAATTATAGCCTGAAGCTCATTAAAAAGCTCTTGCGGCCGGGAAAAATCCTCACCATCGGCAAATTGGTTCAAAAGATCCTGATGTACCATCTTCAAAAGAGGCGGCAGCTCGTCGGTATCGGCGTTATTAAGCCCTTTTTGGGCATATTGCATGGTAACGCGCCAGGCAGCATGGCGGGAATTAGTGTCGCTCTGCTCTTTTTCCGCCTCTTCGGTAAACTGGGCCAGTAAATTTTCCAGCTCGCGCAGCACCAGGCGATAACTGTCAATCGCCTTTTCTATAGAAGCCATAGTGCGGCTTAGGGAGTAGTCTTTAGGAGCATTTTCTTGCGCCTCGGCCTTAGAAAGAAAAAGGGTAAAAAAAGCCATAGTAAATGTTAATATAGCATTTTTATTAAAAAATTTCATTTTTTATTCCTTTTAATTTGCCCAAGCTAACCTCACCCCTGACGGCGGCTTTTTCGCCGCAGATTTTTTTGCCCCGCAAAAGTTGCCAAGCTTCCTTCTCAGCTTTTGTTGGTACTTTGCGAAATTGCTTTGCCAGAGCCAGCTTCTCTCTGTTTATTCTCTGATTTCTAGCAATATTTTGTACTAGTTCTGTTTGCCCCCTCTCCGCTTGGGGGAGGGGGCGGCCAGCCGTATGGCTGGCGGGGGTGGGGTCTAATGTTGCTTCCTCGCCAATTGGGCTGGCAAAATGGCTGTCAGCCGTAGGCTGACTGGGGGTGGGGTCTGAATTATTCTTCGTCAATAGCCGCTTCATTCAGCTCATAGCCGGAGAAATCAGAGGGCTCAAAATCAGAATTGCCGGAACGGCGCAAATCGCGGCGGCGCTCAATTTCCCGCTTCATTTGACGAGCCAAGCGATCTTTCGCGAGATCGATAGCTTTATAGAGATCATCGGCTTTTTCGGTGATGTTTATGGTTTTGCCCTTGGGGATAGAGAGAGTAATGCGGCACTCTTTATCATCGCCTTTATTGGCTTCGGTATCGGTGAGTTCCACATCCACGATGAGTGCGGGATGGTTTAAAATACGCTCGACGTGTTTGCCGATCTTCTCCGCTACATATTCCTTCATCGCCTCGGTAAGTTGTAAATGATGTCCTTTAACAATGAGCTGCATGATTTTCCTCCTTCAGCCTTATTTGAGGGATTAAAAAAAACAGGTTGTCAGACAAAGCGACTTCCATAATGGCTATACTAGCACCCAATTCTTACATTGCCACACTTTTTTTAGAAAAATTGCACATTAGGCTATTTTAGCCTCTCTTCTTGCTGCTTTCTGTTGCCAAAAATGTCCTCAGCGGTAATTAAAAGATGCTTTTCGCCTCTTTTAAGCTCCCTGATTTCCACTTTATATTCTTCTATTAAATCATCGGCTATTCCATCGGCCGGCAGCAGGTTATTATAAAGAGTGCCATTAAAAGCCAGGCTCACGGCCCCTATTTTGCTCACACTGTCACGCACGGTAAAGGCCACGTAATTCTTCTTTTTTTCGGATAAAAAACGCACGTTTTCAATAACCGGAGGGTTATTATCAACTATAGTAAGGCGGCTTTGACCTTCGCTTGTGAGCATCGTTTCCGGGGAATTATCCGGCAAATCGCTGGTAATTACTTTAAAGAAATAGCTGCCGTCCGGCAAAAGGCCGGGATTTATGGCATAAAAGCTAAATGGATGATTCTCCGCCAGTAGGTGCCACTCTTTTTCTTTTACTTCGCGGTAATAGAGATTGTGGATAAGTTCATCACCGTTGGCATCTTTGGCACGCCAGGCAATGGTCAGAGCGCCTTTTACCTGCTTCTTGTTCACTTTGGTAGTCACTTTGGCCGGTTTTACATTCTCTTCCCATTTCATATTTTTATACTTGCTGTCATCTAAAGTTATTGTCTCCTCAGAAGTATCTTCTTCAACTTTAGTACTGGATAAAAGCTCCAGTTTGAGCCCGGGGGCCAGAGGCAAAACTTCAAGCACGGTTGGCCTTATATTTTTCCTGATATAAGAAAGGCTTATTTTATAAATTTCCGGTAATTCTCCGTTTTTGGGCTCAAAAAGTATCTTCACTTGGTAATAAATAGCCGGCTCAATGTTCAGCTTACCGCCGGGAAAAGGCATAAATTCACTCCACTCGCTCCAGCCATTATCGGGATTAGCCGAAAGCCCGGAGCGCACAGCCACTTTTACGCTATTTATAGCTTCTATATTGCCCTCCAGGCGAATAATACCGCTTTTGCTTATAATTCCGCTATTTATCACCGGCGATATATATTCGCCCTTCTTGGCATAATCGCGGCTTATTTTTTCCAGTTTGGTGCCGCCGCCGGTAATGGCAATAAAGCTCTCTTTATCTCTTTGAATAAGCTTATTTATGCGCTCGGATTTGGCTTCGTAAACAATAGCAATATCTTTTTTTTGCGGATCGTAGCTATAAATGCGTCCGTGGCCGCTATCTTTGGAAGCGGCGGTGGTTATTAAAAGTTCGCCATGCAAACCGGAAACCAGGTCAAGTATTATTTCATCACCGGAGCTCGCCACCATTTCGTAGCTGCCATCCTCTTCCAGGCGATAAATGGCGCTGCCGACTTCATCTTCATCAAAACCTTTGTTTTTTAATAGTTTTTCGCTGCCTTTAGTTACAGCTACATAAAGGTAGCCATCATGAAAAACAAGAGCGGAAATATCGCTGAAATTGGAGCTCATAAAGCTTTTAAAAGTCTCACCGGGTTTTCCGCGATAAAGAGTACCGTTTTCGGGGCCACCAACAATAATGCGCTCTTTTTTATCGGTAATAATAGCCGTTAAATGGCTTTCATTACCGCTATATATAATCTCAAACTCGCCCTTTTTATTCACCTTAAGGAGAGCAGACGGCTCACCTGTAGCCACCAAAAGAGAATCATCTTTATAAGGCTTTATATTCCAGATATAGCTGTATTTATCCTCAAGATTCAAAAACTCTTTTTTCTCATGCTTGCCATTTATTTTATAAATAACCGCTCCGGGGCCGCTGGCCGCATAAAGCTCTTTTTTTCCGGCTGTGAGAGCAGTTATCAGCTGTCCGTCAAAGGGTATCTCGGTTATTAAAGAGCCATCGGCGCTATTTACCACTTTTATAACCGAATTATCGGCATCAGCCAGATAAAGATTCTTTTGCCAGAGCAGACCGCCCACAAAGTTATTTTCCAAAAACTCGCTCATTTCATCGGCAGTTAGGCCCAGAGAAAGAGCGCCGCTCTCATTTATGGAAGTGCCATAAAAATGGCCTTCGGAAAAATTGCCAAAGCCTTCGATATAAAAAATTTTGCCCTTTTCGGCCCAAGCCCCAGAAGCCGGCAATAAAGCCGAAAGCATCAAAAAAATTAATAATTTTTTCTTCATTTTCTCAATATACCCTTATCTCTACCAAGGCTGCTCCGCTAACTGCCGCATGAGCGGCCTCTTTTTGCTCTAAAATGATGGTTTTGGCGGAAATACCGTCGCTTTCATCGGCGGCACCTTTGGCCAGGAGGACATAATTAGGCGGTAAATTATATTCTCTTTTAGTCCCCATTTGCGCAGTGGGTGCAGAAACTATCAGCTGCGTATAAAAAGCTCCGTCTGTGCGAATATTTTTTAAAAATTTATAATAATTTTCAAGTGTTGTAAACTTCAAACCGCTGCTTATAGTCTCTTCTATGAGAGCTGCTTCACTGGCTCCGCCAATGGCTACCGTTAGTTTTCCTTTGGGGGTATAAGGCGGAATTTTTAAGCTATATTCCAAAAATTCTCTTTTGCCGTCGCTCAGCCAGTAGCTGGCTTTAAGACGCAATGTCTCTCCTCTTTTAACCATAGTTTTATCGGTATAAAGAGCTTCAATCACTTTGCTTTTGGCTTTTTCCGAATAATTATATTGCACTTTTATTTTACCGAGAGCTGGCTCTCCGATGGGCGGATTCCAGAGATTATTGGCCATCATGGCCACTTTTTTAGCGGCCATTAAGTGGAGCATACTGGTATTATCTGAGAGATAATCTTCAACTTTAAGCACTCCGTGCCCGGGAATTTCTATTTCGCCCATTATTTCAAAAGAGCCCCACTTATTGTAATCAATGCCGGCTGCCAGGAGCTGATATATACTTTTATATATATACATGGGCGTCATCTCTTTGTCGCGCGCCACATTAAAACGGTAATTTTCGCTAAAAGCCGGTGTTTTTAAAGTTATTTCCAAGGGCACACTATTGGGCAATGGGCCTATTTTACCCATAATACCGCTGGCTCTGTCCTCATAAATAGTGCCGATAACCGGGCCGACATTGCCCATTTTATAACTTTGCTCATAAGAGGAAACTACCCTTACTATTTCAGCGGCAGCGAGCCCAAGTTCCGTGTGACCGCTTCTGTTAAACTGATGACCGAAAGCATAAACAATGCCATCTCTTATATCGGTTACCGTGCCGATAGCTGCCATGGAAATATCACCATCGGCAACTAAAGCCGCTATTGGCCCGCCTGGTATTATCTTATTAATATTTTTAGTTTTTTCTTTAGCGTCAAAGAGAAGTGTTTTGGCTAAAGTAACATTAATAAGCTCAATCGGTTTTACCGCCTTATCATTACTAAGAGCGCTCCCGTTGCTAAAAGCTCCGTAAACCATGCTTTCCATGGGAGTAATGCCCACCAAAACTTCCTTGCCGAAAGGGGTAAAGGAGAGAGAAACAGCACCCACTATTTTTTCGTTTATATAAACCGGGCTGCCGCTCATGCCGGCAATAACGCCGGTGAATTCTATTTTTTCACCATGCAAAAGAGCTACAATAATATGCTGCCCAGGACCCATAAAATCATAATTAATACCTACTATTTCTACATCAAACGGCTCCGGTTCAACACCGGAAAAAGTGGTGTACCCAATGCCCTTCATGCCTTTTTCAATATCCTTGCAAGGCATAATAGGTGCACCGGCCGTCGGCAAGGCCAATGCCTTTTCGCTTAGTGCGGCCATTAATAGACTGACTAGCGCTATCTTTATGATTTTATGCATTTTTTATTCCGGAAGGTTTATAAAAGATTAATTATTGCTGCTGGGATCTTCTTTTATGCTTTATATGTTCCATATTTTTCATATCTCTCCGGTCGTTTAAAGGGCCGTTTTCGCGGTATTTTCTCATATTCTTTTTAAAATCTTCGAGCTTTTCGTCTTTAGCAAATTCTATTAATATTTCGCTCTTTATCTCTGTTTTCAAAATGCGCATGGCATTGCGCCGTTGCTCGCCTTTTTTCCTGTTTTCCAAAGCTCTGCGCACGTCTTCTTTTTCTTCTTCAAATGTTTTCTGCACTGCCGGCTTGTGCTCAAGAGTCTGAATAATATGGTAGCCGTAGCGAGTCTTTACCGCATCGGAAATCTCGCCGTCTTTCTGAGCAAAAGCTATATCGGAAAACTCTTTTACCATGCGTTTTTTTGAGAAAAATCCCAAATCGCCGCCCTTGGGAGCTGTGGGGCCTTCGGAATATTCCATAGCAACTTTGGCAAAATCGGCATCTTTTTTGCTGAGCTCTTCTTTTATTTTCTTTATTTTATCCATAGCCTCGGCTTCGGCTTTTGCATCAGCCTCTTTTTCCAGTTTAGCCTTTGTTTCGCTATCGGCATTTTTCATGGCTTCGGTATCAATGAATTTTAAGCGATCTATTCTCACTAATATGTGGCGAGCATGGACTTCTTCTGGTACTATATAGCGATCGGAATTAGCATCAAAATAGCTTTTAACTTCTTCATCGCTGACAACTACTTCACCGGCCAGTTTTTCTATAACTTTTTCACGAAGTAAGCTCATAGATATGTCTTTTTTCAGGGATTCTTCGCTGGTGCCGGTATTTTTAATATAGCTTTTATAAGCTTCTTCAGATTCAAAAGCGGCTTTTTGCTTATTAAATCTTTCGTTTATCTCGTCATTTGTGACTTTTATGCCTAAATCTTCGGCCTTTTCGATAAACATGAGGTTCTCAACCATGCGCCGCAGGATATTTTCTTTTATGCGGTTTTCCATATTTGGGCTGCCGTGTTTTCCCAGGGAACGGTAGCGGGCCATACTCTGCTCGACTTTTTTCTCATACTCGGCTTTAGTAATGGTTTTTGAACCCACTATAGCGACTATGTTGTCGCCTACTGGCTTATTGGCCTCATCTTTTTTACATGCTGGTAAGGTTAATAAAAAGGTTGTTAAAATTAATAGAGCTGTTTTTCTCATTTTTAGCCTCCTCGCTGACTGAAACTTTTAGTCTTCCAGCTTGGGTAGCGTCAAGTGAAATTGCTATACTATATGTATAAAATATCCATTTAGTCTTATAAATAAGCGCTGTGAATACTGTGGATAAAAATAGTTAAGCAAAAGAAAACGCTATTATAGCACGAATTGCAATATGTGGAAAATTTGTTTTTAGCAAAAATTAAAAGGCCGGATATGAACAGGCAGCTTATGGTTGGAGAAAAGAGATGCTTTTAATTCACAGGCAAAAAGCTCTGAATATGCTGGTAGAGAAAATATATATAATGTACAATATAAAGATATATAATTTAATATAATGCTTTTTTATAAGTTGACATATAACAGATTTTTTACTATATAAGATAAAGGACTCTGCTTTTGAAAGGAGTAAGAGCTATGAAGTGTAAAATTTTGCAAGCTGAATTAGTGCGTAATCTCAATAAGTTACAAGGATTATCAGAACGAAAACCAGGTCTTGCTCATGCCGCAAATGTCTTGCTTGAAGTTACTACGGACGGTTTGCAATTTGCCGCTACCGATATGGATATAACTATTGTAACCCGCGCTACTTGTGAAGTTATAGAGGAAGGCTCTTTAGCTATTGCCAGTAAGCAGCTTTTTGAAATAGTGCGCTCGCTGCCTAATAAAGAGGTTAATCTCTCCACCATGGATAACTACTGGCTGCATATTCAATGCGGGCGGACAGAGTACAAAATAGTTGGTTTAAATCCTTTTGATTTTCCGCAATTACCCAGCGACCACGATATTGAAACCAATCTCATTCCCGCTGAAGTAATTTCCCGGATGATTGACCGCACCATCTTCTGTACTTCTCAAGATGAAAACAGAAAACATCTGCGCGGCGTCTATTGTGAATGGAACAGTGAAACCAATCAATTAAGAATGGCCGCCACCGATGGGCACCGCCTCACTCTGGCTGAAGAGCACATAGAAAATATGAAAGAGCAGCCGGCAGCTATTGTGCCGAAAAAAGCTTTTTCTGAGCTTAAAAAAGTTCTCGCCGAAGTCGATCCGAAAATGCCTATAGAAATAGGCTTTTCTAAGAAAAGAGGCCGGATACAGGTTGGCGATACCTCGCTTTCTATTGCTCTTATTGAAGGAACTTTTCCCAATTACAGAAGAGTTATCCCCACCAATAACGAGCGCATTTTACATTGTAAAAGAGGGGAACTTACAGCCGCTTTAAAGAGAATTTCCATTCTTTCCAAAGAGAATGAAAATACGGTAACTTTAACGCCCGGTGAAGGCATAGTCAGTATTACTTCGCAAAATCCCGATTTTGGCGAAGCCAGGGAAGACTTGGAAGCCGTTTATGAAGGCCCTACTTTCTCGGCCTGTTTTAATGCCCGTTATTTGCTGGATGTTCTTATTTTGCATAACAGTGAAGATATAGTTTTTGAAATGGCCGATGAAATATCACCGGCACTTATTAAATCGAGCGGTGATGATACCTTCCTGGCTGTTGTTATGCCAATGCGTCCGTGAGATTATTCTCTTGTTTCACGTGAAACAACTTTACCGCTATTCCCCCGTGCCGAAAACTAAAGTCGCTTTCCGCAAAATCACAGCCTGTGAGACGAACCAAATCTGCGTCAGGTGCTAAAACATATAGAGATAATTTAGGGTAATTATCAGCAATTTTACCAAGAGACGAATAAAGAGATTTAAGTCCTTTAACTCCGTGTATGCGCTCGCCGTAAGGCGGATTTACCACGACTAAGCCGCCATGCTTAAGGGGCAGATCATCAATATCTTCCAGGGCAACGCAGCTAATACTAATAGCTGAATTTACACCGGCTCTAAGGGCGTTATTATTAATCATCGCCGAGCTTTTAGGACTAATATCACTGGCCAAAATTGGAAAAACCGGCTTTTTTATGAGTTCTTTTGCCCGTTTAAGCTCGCTCTCAAAGAGCGATTTTTCAAAAATAGGCCAAGCAAAAAAAGCAAAGCGACGATTTATGCCCGGCGCTATATTAGCGGCAATAAGCGCTGCTTCAATGGGAATAGTTCCGGAACCGGCACAAGGATCCCAAAAAGCCCATTGGCCATGATAACCAAGATGCAAAAGCATGGCCGCTGCCAAGTTTTCTCGGAGCGGCGCCGGACCAATTTCTTTTTTATAACCACGGCGATAAAGATGCTCACCGCTACTGTTTACACTTATTTCCACAATATTTTCGCTTAGGCGAAAATATAAAAGAGGAGTGGCTGGAGATTTTTCATCTTCATCTTGGTAAGAAAAAGAGGTTTTATAGCCTAATTTGCTTAAAATACCTGAAATTCTTTCACTAACAGCACCGCTGTGATAAAGGCGGGAGTGGCTACAGGTAACGCGGATAGGGATAAAAGAGCCTTTTTCGAAAAAGAGTTCAAACGGGACTTTTAAAAGCGGCCTTTCCAGTTGATCCAAATGGAGAGCCATAAAAGAAGAGAGGCGGATTAAAATTCTGGAAGCGCTTCTGAGCCATAAATTTAAGCGCATCAGCATCTTAAAATCGCATTTTAAAGAAATGCCGCCAACTTCCCGGCGCATTTTTTTTATGCCCTGCTTTTTAAGCTCATTTTCAAGTACTGCTTCAATGCCGGGAGGGCAGACTACGAATATAGAAAAGATATTATTATTTTTGAACATTTTGCCGTCTGCGCCAAATGACTATTAAGCCCATAAATGGAAAGAGCCACATTAGAGGATCAAATCTGGCGGCTTGGCAATCGCAGCCATAAACCTTTTTCTCTGCTTCCTCTTTATCGTCTTCTTTGGAGACGCTGACGGGCTCAGCGTTAGAGGGCCAGCAAAAACCGTCGGTAGTGCTTCTTATGCAGGTAAAATCCAAACCGAGCTCATTATAGCCGGCACTCGGGCAACCGCTTTTGGTATAATAGCTGCAAACCTGGCTACAGGCTTTTTTGCCGTCGTTTTCCATACAGAGTTCGCTGGCGCATTGTGAATCTTTGGTGCATTTAGCGCCTAATGGGCGCTTTAATTCGCTGACACTGGCATCCGGCGGCCAGCAAAGGCCGATGCCGTCGCTAACTTGCAAACATAAGTTACACTCCTGGCCGGCCCGGCAGTCGCCTTTTTCGGCACACATTTTATAACAGCGGGAAGTAAGCAGTGATTCATCCCAACTTAGGCCGCAATTAGCACTGACGGAATTATCAAGCTGAGCACATAAAAGCCCCTCAGAGCAAATTGATTCATCACCTCTAAGGCATGTTTCGTTTTCATCGCGCAAATCAAAGCAGCCGCCATATTCCCCGGCTTTGCCGCTGGTTATACAGTTGCCGTAAGCATCAATGGCATAGCAGCAGGTGTGGTTAG